>JABIUG010000019.1 GCA_018700655.1 Rhodospirillaceae bacterium
ACAGCGATTATCAAAAGGAGGGAAAAGATCAAAAAACTGACCATCCAAAGCCGCCGCTTGAACCATCAACGACAAGCGGCTTAACATCAAATCCAGATGAGCCAGATCCTCAATTAGAGAACAAGCTCAGTCTGTCCCAAAGGCGCTGACGTCAGACAATATGGATGTTTCGACCACTGTCCGGGCTGTTCTAAAGCCGTGTTGCCCCGCCGCGTAGGCCCGCCCTACGCTACGCTTTGCCCCACTCAACAGGGCGAACACTTAGCTACTCCCCATTCGTTGGACAGTTCTGGCGGTAATTTAAGCTACAGTCTGTTCCTGCTGATCGGGTTTCTCATCACTATCGTTACGCCGCCATGACTGTCGGTCTCCGGCCCGGGCTTGCGCCCGGTCCGCCCAGCAGGACGACCATAACCGCCAGGCTCTAACTTAGACGGTGGACCACTTCTTAGGGGTAGGCCAGTGATGCCGCGCAAAACTTCTTGATGCCCTGCGCTTCGAGCAATCGAACAGACCGGCATATAGGTCGGCTTCTGGTTGCTAATTGGTAGCTAAAAACCAAAAGGAGCTAGGCGATTCCCGCCTAACCCCTTGGTATGTATGGTGGGCGCACCAGGGCTCGAACCTGGGACCCGCTGATTAAGAGTCAGCTGCTCTGCCAACTGAGCTATGCGCCCACACGGCTGCGCATATAGCAGGCGGCCCAGGGGCTGTCGAGGCGTCTGAGGCACAAGTTACGCACCTCCAGCCATGCGGGCTGACAAGCGCGGCTTGCGGGTCCACAATGGAGCCATCACAACCAGCACGGAGGCCCATCATGCGAGCCCTTCTGAGCGTGCTTTCCGTTGCCGCCGCTACCTTGATTCTTGCCCTGCAGCCTGCAGCCGCACAGCAGACTGTCAAGATCGGCGCCTATTATTTCCCGCCCTATGCGACCAACACGGTCGAAGGCATGGTCGCCGACCTCGTGGTCGCCATGAACGATGTCCAGGACAACTACCGTTTCGAGATTGTGCCGACTTCTGCAACCGACCGTTATGCCGATCTGGAAGCAGGTGAGTTCGACATGCTGGCGTTCGAGAACATCGCCTGGGGCTGACAGGCCCACGATGTCGTGGCCTCGGATGTCTTCATGGGTGGCAGCGAGGTTTATGTCGCGGCAGCCAACGCCGAGGGTGGCCAGGCGTTCTTTGACGACATTGCCAGCCACAAGATCGCTGCGGTTTATGGTTTCCACTATGGCTTTGCCGGGTTCAACGGTGATCCCGCCTATGTCCAGACGGCCTATGCCGTCGAGCAACCGCTCAATCCCTGCACATCGCTTTATTACGTGCTTGATGGCCGGGTCGATGTCGCGGTCGTGCCGGAGCTTTATCCCGAGATGTTCCTGCAGAACTATCCGCAATATCAGGGCCGCTTCCTGACCGGGCTCGAGCCCGACCAGACCTATGAGCATAGTATCGTGCTGCGCGAGGACGGCACCGTCAGCCTCGACGAGATCAATGCATTGCTCGCCGAACTCGAGGAAAACGGCCCCTTTGGCCGTATCATGGAGCCGTATCTGTTCTAGGTTCCGCGTATTCTGAAGCGCTTGGCGGCGCGATCCGAAAGGGTCGCGCCGTTAGTTTTGTTTGGGTTCTTTGTTTGTTTAGCCTCAGGCGCCGGCACTCGCTCCGCCTTTGTTTGTTCCCTCAAACGCCGGGCGTTCGCTCCGCTCTCTTGGCTTACGCCGCATCCGCGGCGGGAACGCCGTCGCGTTCCGTCGGCCCCAAGGGGCCTCTCGCTCTCACTGCCATCTCAGTTGCTGGGCGGTGCATTTGGCGGGAGGCCCCTTGAGGCCGACGGCGAGCGACTGCGAGCCCGCGCCAACGGCGCGTCAGCCTAACGAGCGGAGCGAGTGCCGGCGTCTGAGGCTAACTAAAAAGGCCCGCCGCCGGTGTGCCTGGGAATTGCGATGTCGCGATGGACATGGGCGCTCGCGAGCAGGCCGAAGGCGACCATCAGGGTCAGCATCGCGGTGCCGCCATAGGAGATCAGGGGCAGCGGCACACCAACGATCGGTATCAGGCCCGTGACCATCGCGATGTTGATGAAAACGTAGAGCGAGAAGGTCGCGACGACACCCAGCGCCAGCAGGCGGCCGAACTGGTTGCTGCAACGAAGCGCGACGCCAAAACCATAGGCGATGATCAGCATGTAAAGGGTGATCAGCAGCAGGGCACCGGCCATGCCGAGTTCTTCGGCCAGCATGGTGAAGATGAAGTCGGTCTGTTTTTCTGGAAGAAAGTTCAAATGGCTCTGTGATCCCTCAAGAAAACCCTTGCCGAAGAGGCCACCGGAGCCCAGTGCGATCTTCGATTGAAGAATGTTCCAGCCCGCCCCCAGGGGATCGCTTTCAGGGTCGAGAAAGGTCCGGACCCGGTCTTGCTGATAGCCGCGAAGCGAACTCCAGATGACCGGCAACGAAGCCAATACGGCAATTGCTCCGCCGACAAACCAGCGCAACGCGATCCCAGCAAGAAACATCAGGGCGGCGCCGCCGGCGACGATCATCATGGCGGTCCCCAGGTCAGGCTGGCGCAAGACCAGGGCGGTGGGCAGCCCGATAAGGACCAGCGGCACGAGTAGACTGAACCACCTTCCTGCCCGTTCCGGCGCCAGGCCATGGAAGTAACGCGCCAGAGCCAGCACGAGGGCGACCTTCATGATTTCGGACGGCTGCAACTGGAACCGTACACCGGGCACATCGATCTCGATCCAGCGTTGCGCACCCATCCCGATGCTGCCCTTGACCTCGACCGCAATCAGCAGGAGCAACGCGCCGCCATACACCAGGTAGGCGAATCGATGGAGCTGGCGAATGTCGATCATGGCGATCATCACCGTCAGGGTGATGCCGACGCCAAACCGCACCATCTGGGCAAGCGCCCAGGGACGCATGTCGCCACCGGCAGCCGAGTGGAGCATGGCAAAGCCCAGCCCGGCGGTCAGCAGCAACAGGGCCAGAAGACCCCAGCTCATGCCGCCGAGTTTCTGGCCCATCGTGAGGCCCTCGGGCCCGAATCGATCTCCCCAGGCTACCATCGTCAGACCACCTGTTCCGGGTCGCCGGGCGTTTCCTCGTTGCCCGGCCAACGTACGGATTCACGCCGCTGGGCCTCGCGCATGACGTCGCGGGCGATCGGGGCGGCGACAGCCGATCCACCGCCGCCATGGTCAACCACGACAGCACAGGCATAACGCGGCGCCTCGACCGGCGCATAAGCGACAAACAGGGCGTGGTCGCGCTCATTCCAGGGCACTTCAACATCATCATCACCAGCTTCGCGCTGTGCCATCGTAATGCGCCGGACCTGTGCGGTGCCGGTCTTGCCCGCCATCGCCATGCCCTCGTCCTCGATCCGGGCGCGATAAGCCGTGCCGCCATCGGGGTTGTTCACGACCTGGTTCATGCCCTCACGAACGATATCGAGCAGTTCGGGTGCAACATCGAGCGGTGCAAAATCTGGAACATCGGGAGCACCATCGAGCCTTGCCAGGCGCGGCATCACCTTGAAGACGCCGTTGCCGATCCTTGCCGCCATCACCGCAAGCTGAATCGGAGTGGTCAACATGAACCCCTGGCCGATCCCGGTGATTAGGGTTTCGCCACCCTGCCATGGTTCACCATAGACCGCTTCCTTCCAGGCCCGCGTCGGTACAAGTCCGGATCTCTCGCCGGTGAGCTCG
>JABIUG010000176.1 GCA_018700655.1 Rhodospirillaceae bacterium
ACATCCATCCCGACTATCACGAAATCAACGTTGTGATGACCGACGGGACCAAGTTTACCACGCGCACCACTTGGGGCGCCGAGGGCGATACCATGACCCTCGAAATCGATCCTAAGTCGCATCCGGCTTGGACCGGTGGCAACCAGCGTCTGGTTGACAGCGGCGGTCAGGTCGCACGTTTCAACAAGCGTTTTGCGGGCCTCAAGCTCGGCTAAACGCCTGTTTTTGCATAACTATCAACGGCGGACCAGCAATGGTCCGCCGTTTTTCGTTCAGCCTCTTCTGGTTTCGTAACCTGCCAGGAAGGCCGCTAGGTTGAGCCCAAGCTCGTCGCACAGGTATCCACCCTCCTGGACCAGGACGGCGGGGAGATCGCGCTCGGCGGCAAACGCGCCCATGCATTCACCAACCCGTGCGAATCCGTCTGTCGTGACCTTGAGAATGCCGAGGGGATCGTTCTCCTGGGCATCGAATCCGGCCGAGACCAGCAGGACGCCGGGATCAAACGCCGCGACCGTTTCCATGGCCGATCCGAGCGCTTCGAGAAATCCGTCATCGGCGGTGCCGTTCGGCAGGGGAATGTTGCGCGTATAGCCCATCCCCTGCCCTGCCCCGCGTTCATGGCGGTGGCCCCAGAAGAAGGGGTAGAAGTTGACCGGGTCGCCGTGGATCGAGACGAACAGAACGTCATCGCGTTCCCAGAAGACCGATTGCGTTCCGTTGCCGTGGTGTACATCGAAATCGACAATCGCAGCCCGGCCATATGTCGGCAGAACATGTTCTGCCGCGATAGCGACGTTGTTGAGGAAACAGAAGCCGGCAGCCATGTCGCGGAATGCATGATGACCCGGTGGGCGGCACAGCGAGAAAGCGTGATTTTCCCCGTCGAGCACGCGATCGGCCGTCGTCAGGACGACATCGGCAGAAATTCGCGCTGCATCCCAGGTTCTCGAGCCAATCGGACAGGCGCCGTCGCCCATATGGAATCCGGCCTGACCGACAATATGATCGGGCCTTGTCGCATTGCCCCGGGCCGGAAAGACATTGGGCAGAATTTCAGGCCCGGCGCCCGGCAGCTCGGACCAGCGTTGGTGTGCGGTCTCCAGGAAGGTCAGGTAGTCGGGGCTGTGAACCCTGGCCAAAGCACCACGGTCATGGGCTGTTGGCGCCAGGACCGTGTGGTCATCGACAACCGCGGCTTGCAGGACCTCGGCACGGCGCGGCACTTCGGCGGGCGCAGCAATGGTGCCACGCACGATGAAACTCTTTGAATCATGCAGCGCATGGTCGGGGCTGAAAACAACATCCATGGAATTCTACCTTCTTGAAAATTGAACCATCAGCCAAGCAACAGACCCGCCGCCAACAACACGCTCGCAGCCAGCCAGACCAGTGCGAGCGCCAGGACCTGGACACCACGTTCGAAGTTTCTGTCGTATGCCAAAAGAGCCAGGAACCCCAGCCCGCCCAGCACGATCACCGCCCACAGCAGCGGATCGCCAATTCCCATCAGCGCCGCAACAATCGCCAGCGCGGTGCCGAAATCGACCAACCACATGGCAGCGACAAGCCTCGGGCGCCTGGTCTGGGCGGGCCGGCGTCCGACCGACTCATCAACAATCCGCGCCAGGCCGGCCAGGGCAATCCCGCCGCCCGCCACAGCCGCGAGCAGCGGCGCCATGCCCCTGAAACGTTCGACATCGAATTCGGGCAACGCCAACGCACCGGCACAGAACGCCGCAGCAGCCAGCGCACCGCCACCGGCAAGCTCGAGCACCATCGGCGGGCGGGCCGGGCCGGCCGGCCAGATCAGGGCAAGCAGAACCATGGCAAAGGCAGCGACTGCCGCCATCACGCCCGGTGAAATCGCCAGTGACAGCACGACGACGATCACCGCCATCGCGGCCAAATCGGGGACGGCTATCGTGCTCGTCCGCTGGCGAAGATGCCCTTGAACCGACGCACCCAACACACCGACCAGCGCAAGCGCCATGATCACCGCAAAGAGCCCGTAAACAGCCGGCGGCAGGAAAAGGGACGGCAACCAGGCTTCCAGCGACAGGCTTTCCGCCCGGGCCGCCGCCATCCAGCCTCCGATCACACCCAGCGCAACAAATCCGAACACCGGCCACGGCCATTCACGCTGCACGACATACCAGAGCTTTCGGGCAGTGGCCCCACCCAGGATCAGCCATAGACCCGAGATAACGATCAGTGGCGGCAGATGCAGCAGAAACACCCGGCGTGCTTCATCACGGTCAGCTATCAGGGCACCTTTTACGGCCATGCCTGCCAGATCCAGCAACCAGGCATGGCGCTGCATATAGGTCAGCGCCATGGCAGCAAGCACACCGATGGCAAGCATGAAAACGAGGCTCGGCCGCAGACGCCGTGTCGTTATCCAGCCCAGCGCCAACGCTACCAGGGCAGCAGCAAGCGCCAGCCCGGCGACGACCTGGTAGAGTGTGAGGTCCGGTCGGAAAAGGACCAGAACCGGCTCCAGGCAGAAGGCGAGCAACACGCCGGCGCCGATTCCCAATGCGGCACTGGGTTCGACCCTCAGGGCCAGACGCGCCGCCAGGCCAAAAACCAGCACCACCACGGACCAACGCAGCAATTCACCGAGCAGAACCAGGGCCTGATCGGCCGGCGCGCTGAACAGGGGGATGACCTGTTCCCTGGGCAACCACAAATCCAGGAGAATCCGTGCGCCCACGGCACACAGAACGAGCAATAGAGCTTCACTGACGCTCTTGGGCGGCCAGTCGGGCACCACCAGCCGTCGCAACCGTCCCTCACGCATACGGCACACCTGTCGTTGCACAGGGGATACCCTCTGTAGCGCCTCGTTGCACCCCAAAGCCCATCCGGATCTCAATGCTGGCGACCAGTTGCCCTGCCATGAGGTGGAGAATAGGCGGCACGGAAGGACTGCACCAGATGCCGTCGTCACCCCAAGCGAAACAGATTCCCGCGAAACCGCAAAATACATGCAGCGATGCCCGTGAATATGTCACAACGCGACGAAACAGGACGGCGTCACATCGCGGCACGGAACCACCAAGTGTTTCCGCGCAACATGATCCGCTCTAGGATCATCGACACCTGCCAACGAGCACGAATTCTGGGGAACACCATGTCACGATCCGTCATCATCACATGCGCCGTCACCGGCGGCGGCGATACCGTGGGCAAAAGCGATAAGGTCCCGGTCACGCCCGAACAGATCGCCAACTCGGCGATCGAGGCCGGTAAGGCCGGTGCCGCGATCTGCCATTGCCATGTGCGCGACCCCGAGACCGGCGCCCCTTCGATGCGCAAGGACCTTTACGCCGAGGTCGCCCAGCGGATTCGCGACTCCGACAGCAACATCGTGATCAATCTGACGACCGGACCGGGCGCGGGTTTCATCCCCTCCGATGACAACCCGGCGGTCAACAAGAACCCCGGCGCATTCAAGAAGCCCGAGGAACGCACGGCCCATGTCGAGGAACTGCTTCCGGAGGTTTGCAGCCTTGATGTCGCGACCCTCAATTTCGGCGAACGCGCCTTCGTCAATGTGCCCCAGCACCTGGCGGTCATGGCCGAGCGCATCCGCGCGGTTGGGATCAAGCCGGAGCTGGAAGTCTTCGATGCCGGCCATCTCAGGCTTGCGCGCAAGCTGATCGATGACGGCCTGATCGATGCTCCGCCCATGTTCCAGCTTTGCCTGGGCATTCCCTGGGGCGCTCCGGCCGACCCCGAAACCGTGGCCTACATGAAAAACATGCTGCCCAAGGACGCCAACTGGGCCGGCTTCGGCATCTCGCGCCTGCAGATGCCGATGGTCGCCGAAATCGTCAATCTGGGCGGCCATGTCCGGGTCGGGCTTGAGGACAATCTCTATCTCGAAAAAGGCGTGCTCGCGACCAACGCACAGCTTGTCGAGAAAGCCGCCGGCATCATCGCAATGATGGGTGCCAATGTCGCCTCGCCCGATGAGGCACGCCAGATTCTGGGGCTTCGGGGCACGCAATGATTTCCGTCGACCTCTCAGGCAAACGCACGCTGATCACCGGCGCGGCCTCGGGCATCGGACTGGCATCCGCCGAACTCTTCGCCCGCAACGGTGCACGAGTTGCCATGAACGACCTGCCGCGCAATCCCAACCTCGCAACCGAGGTCGCCCGCCTGAAGGCTGCCGGGCTCGACGTCATCGCCGCCCCCGGCAATGTCGGTGATCCCCAGGAATGCCGCCGCATGGTCAGCCAGGCAACTGCCGATCTGGGCGGCCTGAACCATCTGATCAACAACGCCGGAACACCCGCTACGAACGCACCCGTGCCGCCCGAAGACCTCGATGCGATCGACGAAGGGTTCTGGGACGCCATTCTCTCGGTCAACCTGGTCGGGCCCTACCGCTGCGCCCAGTCGGCCGCTGACGCCTTGCGTGCTTCCGGCGGCGCGATCGTCAACACCTGCTCAATCGCGGGCATCACCGGCGTCGGCTCATCGACCGCCTATGCCGCAAGCAAGGCCGGCCTGATCAACATGACCCAGGCTCTGGCCAAGGCGCTGGCACCCGATGTCCGCGTCAATGCGATTGCGCCCGGCGTCGTCGACAGCCCCTGGGAATGTCAGTGGCCCGAAGATCAGCAACCCGCCCGCGTCGGCCGTGTCCCGCTCCAGCGCAAGGGCGTGCCGGAAGACTATGCCGAAGGCATTCTCTTCCTCGCCGGCGCAGGCGCCTACATCACCGGCCACACGCTCGTGATCGATGGTGGCCTGACGGCCTAGGGCAAGACCAGGTCCGTTCGAACCGGCAGAGACGGTCGGGCTCTAGAGGTCCAGCGTCAGCAGCGGTGACTTGGAACGGCTGCAGCAGACCATGATGAATTCGCCGCGTTCCTTTTCCTCGTCATCGAGCACGAAGTCGCGGTGGTCGGGGTCGCCCTCGACCAGGACGGTGGCGCAGGTGCCGCAGATGCCTTCCTCGCACATGGTCTCGACCTCGATGCCGTTGGCCCGCAGGACATCGACGATCGACTTGTCGGCCGGCACATCGAGAATCGCGCCGGTGCTGGCGATCTTGATCTGGAAGGCGTCGCTGTCGCCGTGATCGACCGATTCGTCGACCGAGAAAAACTCGAAATGCACGGTACCGCGCGGCCAGTGGTTGCTGGCTTCCTCGCAGGCATGCATGAAGCCGCCGGGGCCGCAGTAATAGATATGGGCGCCGTCACGCACATCGGCGAGCAGCGCCTTGATGTCGAGGCCGTCTGCCGGATTGCCGTTGTCGTGATGGAAATGAATGCTGTCGGCGAAACCTGAAGCCGCGATGTCTTCCTTGAAAGCCGTCTTGGCGGGCGTGCGCGTGCAGTAGTGCATCTCGAAGCTCTCGCCACGGGCCGAGAGGTCACGCGCCATCGCCATCATCGGCGTCACGCCGATACCGCCTGCCATCAGGATGTGATGCTTGGCGTCCTCGGAGAGCGGAAAGTTGTTGCGCGGCGGATGGATGGTGAGCACGTCACCTTCCTTCACGTTGTCATGCATGCAGACCGAGCCGCCCCGGCTTACGGGCTCGCGCAGGACGGCGACGACATAGCGGTCGACATCGCGCGGATCACTGGAGATCGAATACTGACGCGCGATGCCGTTAGGTAGCTCAACATCGAGATGCGCACCGGCGGTGAACATCGGCAAGAGGCTGCCTTGTGGGTCGGTCAGTTCGTAGGACCGGATATCCTCGGCCTCCTGAACGATCTTGTTCACCTTCAGACTCAGCGTCGTAGCGCTCATCACCCAGCTCCATCTAAGAACAGTTTCGGCCCCGCAGGGCAGCGCTCCTTAGCACACCACGGCGCGGGTGCGCCACGGGGTGCCACGGAATTCCGGCAACGGGGATATGGGGTCCGGCACGACCCGTGTCGAGCCGTGCCGGAAAAGGAATATTGAAAGTGTCAGGCCGCCAGGCGCTGCACGATCTCAGGGTAGAAACGCTGGGGCTTGGTCGGTGCGGCAACCGCACACTGTTTGACCGCTGAAACCGCATGGACCCAGCGCAATGGCTCACGACAGACCTGATATTCCTCATAGGCCGCCTGCTGCAGCTTGTAGGCATGCATCTCGCTGGCGTCCTCGCGACAGACCAGACGGGTGGTCAGATGGAACAGCGCTTCGGGATCATGGCCAGCCTTCATGTAGGCTTCGGCCAGCCGTGTGGCATCACGCACGCCGTCAAAGGCAACCAACTCGTTGATCGCGACCGGAAGATCGGTGACGTCATAGCCGTCGATACCAAGGATGATGTCCTCGATCTGGCCGAGGATGGCATCGGGCGAAGCTGTGCTCAGTTCAGCGGCATCGCTCTGCCAGTCCCATTGCAGGGTGTGATCGAGGTAACGCACCTCATAGCTCCAGGCCCAGCCGATCAGCGCCAGAACCTTGTGGCGGAAGCTTACCTCGGGGAAGCCGATCAGGTAACGCCGCGCGGCGATGCCGGTATGAATGTGGACATCGAACGGGTTGTTGCTGTGCGAACGCAGGAAGATCCGGCCACCGCCGACCGAAAGTGCTTCACAGGTTCCTTCCATCGAAAGACCGCTGCCCAGGGCACGAGCAACCATTTCCGGAATCGAGGCGATGCTCGAAACCGCACCAACCTCATCGGCCAGGGCGGCAATCGCTTGCGCCTCATGCTCGCCGGTATGTTGCGGCACCTTGCCTTCTTCAAGGCCATAGGTTTCGACCAGCTCTTCGAGTTCGTGGAACCGTTTGTAGAGATCAATACCCTCTGTGATCGAATCCTCGGTGAACTCACCAAAAGCGTCGAACGATGCATGGCGCGACAGGAAACGCAGCACCGGACGCATCAGAGTCGGGCCCCACTGCCAGCCGATCGCATCAAGCGCACGCATGGCATAGATCGGATAGAGGAAATAATGATCGTCGAGCGAGTTACGCCGCAGCGACACGGTCAGCATGCTGTTTAGAATCTGGCCCGGCGTCGCCTTTTCGCAGGCCAGCGTCACGGCACGTTCGGCCAGACGCGGCTCGCGATCGGTCATCGCTTTTTCCAGGCGTGCAAGCACCCGATCGGTCTCGACGTCACGGTTCAGGTCATCGAACTGGACCATCGCGGTGGGACCCATCGACGGCAGGTGGATGTGTTTGTTGGCCAAAGCGACGCATTGCAGAACAGGCAGGTCGTGAGAGCTTTCGTCCAGGCGGTCGGTCATGGCCGTGACGGCATAGATGCCGGCAATCGGGTGGATCGGGCCGCCGTGATGGTCAGCCGGCAGTTCGGTCGAACGCGACACCGCAAGTGCGGCCGCCGTGATCAGGGCCTTCGGATCCGTACCGTTGCCGAGCAGGGTCACGGTCTTGTCGATGATCTCGTTGCGCGGGGTATCTTCGACAAAACGGACCAGCTGTTCGGTAGCGGCGTCAAACTCGACCAGACGAACCATGACATTCTCCATCGTCGCAGCAGCGAAAGCCTCATCGCGATCGCAGAACCTCGGGTCGCAGTATGACGCGTTGCGGCCCAGTTGTAGATTGCCATCTTGATAAGTTATTGATATCAAAATTGATATGATAGAACGGCGTTGGATCCCATCGACCAGTGCGCTTCTGGCCTTTGAAAGCGCGGCCAGACAACGCAATTTCAGCCGTGCTGCAGAAGAGCTCAACACCTCACAATCGGCCATAAGCCGTCATATAGCGACCCTTGAAGGACGTTTGGCAGCAAGACTTTTTGCCCGCCAGGGACGCAGCCTGACGCTCACCAGCGAGGGTGACCGCTTTTATCGCGCAGTACTTTCAGGCCTCGAAACCGTACAATCGGCATCGATGGCCATCACCCAGGCCGCGGGCAGCGATCATCTCACTCTGGCCTGCACCCACGAGATTTCGCATCTTTTCCTGCTTCCGCGTTTCGATGCGCTGCAGGCACTGGTCGGCGAGGAAACCCGGATCCGTGTCATGACGATCGAATACGAAACGCTGGATTCGATCCAGGGCCTGCCGATCGACCTGGTGTTTACCTACCGGATCAACGGAACACGGCCCGATGACCGCGTCGTTGCACAGCAGGAAGTCGTCACGCCGGTCTGTTCTCCAGGCTTTGCCGAGCAGCACGGTGCGATGCTCGCCGGGAACATTGCCACCTGGGAGGGTTTTTCGTTCCTTGAACTCACACGACCCAACCAGGGCTGGGCGACATGGCACGACTGGTTCGACCGCAACGGCCGGTCCGATGCCACGCCGAACTACATCGGCTTTGGCAACTACGTCTATCTGCTCGAGGCCGCGGCGGCCGGACGCGGTCTTGCATTGGGCTGGCAGGGCATGGTCGAACGTTACCTCGAGGCCGGCACACTGGTGACACCAATTGCGCCCAACGACAGCTTTGACGGTCCCCTCCAAGCGGTTCTGACCAGCCATGGCCGGGACCGGCCGGTCGCGCGCGCCTGTCTCTCGTTCTTCAAGGAGGTTACTGACTGATGGCACGCCGTTCCCGCCAGCAACTGACGGCTTTGGTCGATCGTCTCGGCAGTCGTGGCGACGGTATCGTAGCCCACAACAGCGGCTCCTTGTTCGTCGCCGGCGCCTTGCCGGGCGAAACCGTGGTCGTGGAACCCGGGCGCAAACGCGGCGATGGCAAGGAAGCTGCCTTGATCTCCCTTGAGACCTCTTCAAGCGATCGCCAGCAACCACACTGCCCGCATTTCGATCGTTGTGGCGGTTGTGTCATGCAACACGCCGCACCCGATCTTTATGCCACATGGAAAAGGAGCCTGCTGATCGACGCCCTTGCGCGCCGGGGTTTCGCGGCCGATGTCGTCCAGCCGATGGAGAGTGCCCCGCCTGGAAGCCGCCGGCGGTTGCGCTTTGCGGTCACGCGCCGCGACCAGTCCTATGTGCCGGCCTTTCGCACAGCGCACAGCCAGAACCCCATCGCAATCAGCACCTGCCCGGTCGCAAATTCCAGGCTGCTGGAGGCCGCCACTGCGGCCTGCAAGGTCCTGGGCTCACGCGACACCACAGAGATGGAGGTAACCCTGACCGATACGGGTATCAACCTCCTGGTCGCGGCGCGCTCCGATCCCGACATGGTGTTGTCGGAACGTTTCCTGGCCTTCGCCGAGACATTTGATCTGGCCCGCATCGTCTGGCGCTCCACGGGGAGGCCTCCCTATGTCGTGGCCGAACGCCGCATGCCCGCGATTCGCTCCGGCAGCTTTACGATCAACCTGCCACCCGGCGCCTTCGTGCAGCCAACAGCCTGGGGCGAGGACCGTATCCGTGAACGCCTGGCGCCATTGGTCGCAGGCGCAGAACACGTCGCCGATCTTTTTTCGGGCTGCGGTGTGCTGGGACTTTCCCTGCTTCCTGGCCCCAGGGTTGAGATGTTCGAGGCCGACCCCGCCATGGTTCAGGCCGCCCGTTTGGCATCCGGGAACCAGGGCCCCGGCGACACTGCGACCGTACGCGATCTCGAAGACGAGCCCCTGGCGGGCGAAGAACTCAAACGCTTCGACACCATCATCCTGGACCCACCGCGCAGCGGCGCGCGGGCCCAGTGCGAAAAACTCGCCGCATCGTCGGTCCGGGCCATCGCCTATGTCTCCTGTCATCCCGGAACCTTCACGCGCGACGCCAGGATTCTGGCCGATGGCGGCTACCATCTCGCAGCGGTCTGGCCGATCGATCAGTTCCTCTGGTCCCATCACCTCGAGCTTGTCGCACACTTCGTCCGACGTTGACGCGCCTGCGGATTCGATGCGATGACGGACCCAGCAATCCACCCAGAGCATATCTCGATGGCACCGGGCCGCATGCGATCCGGTGCCATCGAGTAAAGATGCTCTGGCTATTTGATTTAGAGCGGATTCACGTGAATGGGTTGAGCCGCAGTGTGGCTCCACCCATTCATGATCCGCTCTAGCCGCCGAGCAGGAGTAAAGAGACGTGAGTTCACCGATCACAAGGGACGGCTTCGATCGCCTGTCCGTCGAGCTCAAGCACCGCAAGAACGTCGAGCGTCATGAAATCACGCGCGCGATCGAAGAAGCGCGTGCCCATGGCGATCTCAAGGAAAATGCCGAGTACCACGCTGCCAAGGACAAGCAGGGCATGAGCGAGGCGCGCATCCGCCAGCTCGAAGGAATCCTTGGCGAAGCAGAGGTGATCGACCCCAAACGTCAGACGACCACCAAGGTCGCCTTTGGCGCTCATGTCACGGTGGTTGATCTGGAAACCGAAAAGGAAGCTTCCTACCAGATTGTGGGCGAATACGAAGCTGACCTCGATCAGGGCCTGATTTCGATCAAGAGCCCGATTGCACGCGCTTTGATGGGCAAGGAAGCCGGCGAAGATATTGCGTTCAAGACACCCAAGGGCGAGCGCGAACTGGAGATCAAGGCCGTTTCCTACTGATTACTCCTGATCAGGGCGCCGGTGCGGCAACTGGCCTGGGCCGTCCACGCCGCACGGTTTCGCGGTGCAGCACATAGAGCCCCGCACAGACGATCAACACCATGCCTGCTCCGGCCCAGAGGTCTGGGAACGTCCCGAACACCAGGAACGCCGCGACCGTCGTGAACGCGATGTGGATATAGGAAAGCGGCGCAAGCAGCGATGATTCACCCTGTGAATAGGCCTTGATGTGGCAGTAATGGGCCCCAAGGCCGAACGCGGTTGTGCCGAACAGCAACCACCACTGATCCGGTGTCGGGCTCACCCATAGCCAGGGCATCGGCAGAGCAAACAGAATAGCGCTTGCCGCGACATTGTAGAACAGACTTGTCCATACGCTGTCACCACGCCCGATGCGCCGCGTCAACACGACATAGATCGCCGAGACCAGGGCATCGACCAGGGGAAGAAGATACATCCAGTGGCGCACTCCCATGCCCGGCTGCACGATCAACAAAACACCGGCGAACCCCACAGTACAGGCCGACCAGCGATGCCAGCCGACCGATTCCTTGAGAAAAAAGAACGCAATCAGCGTCAGGAAGAGCGGCGAAACAAAGACGATCGCGACGGCATCGGCCAGAGGCACGGTCTGCAGCGACGTGAAAAAGCAGATGCTGGCCAGAGCAATCAGAAAAGAACGTGACGCCTGTTTGCCGGGATGCGCCGTGTGCGCCATGGCTCTGGGCGATTTGCGCATCAACAGTGGAATCAGGAGCGCCGTGATGACAGCGCGGAACCAGAGCAACTGAAACGGGCTCATTTCGTCGATCGCGACAAGCTGTTTGCCCATCAGTTCCATGCCGACAAAGATGACGCTGGAGGCCATCATCCAGCCGATCGCACGCCGATTGTCAGACCACGTACTGGTGCTCGTCCCGGTCATGGGGCGGCTCTCCGCCGCGGCTCAGAAGGCCGGGACGCGGAGCGGGCTCATCAGGTTGATGATGGTGAAACGATCGGCGTTGCTGCGGGCGGCGACGCGGAACGATCCCGGTCGCGCGAACTCGACTTGGTGACATAAGCCACCGCGCAGTGATCGTCGCAATAAGGTTTCCCGACCGTGGCCGTCTTGCCGCAGAAGTGGAAATCATGGTCACCTGGATCACCGAACGGCCAGCGGCACATCTGGGGGCCAAGCTTGATCACGTCGTAGACGCGACTCGATTCCTTCACCTTGGGCTTCGGCTTGGGCTTGGGCGCCTTCACGGCAGCCTTGCCGGAAATCGGCGAGGGCCGGGGCTTGAGCGCAAGACGGTGCGACTTGCCGACCACGGCATTTTTCGAAACACCCAGTTCACGCCCGATTTCGGCCGTGCTCAGTCCCTGATCCCACAGCTCCTTGAGGCGCTCGATCTTCTCGTCGGTCCAACTCATCGATTTTTCCGTGGTGTTAGGGGTTTCCAGGGGGCCACAGGCCCAAAACGCACGTCACAAACCTGACTGCGGACTACCTATATGGGATTGCGCGCCCGAGGGTCAAACCGGAACCTTCATCTATTGATGTTCCCGGATGTGACATTGCCCGCAGGCAAGCGGCGTTTTAAGTAGGGTGAACAACAACCGGGAATGCTCGTGTGAACGCTTTTACCATCGATGCTCTGCTCGCCACCGCCGCGCCGGAAAACCAAGCCCTTGGCGCGCCCGACCGCATTTCCATGACCTATCGCGACCTGCGCGAACAGGTCGACGCCACCGTGATCGCGCTCAACGGTGCGGGCGTGGGACGAGGAGACCGGGTTGCGATTGTCCTGCCCAACGGGCCTGAAATGGCCTCGGCCTTCGTTGCGATCGGCGCTGGCGCGACCACCGCGCCGCTCAATCCGGCATACCGTGCCGATGAGTTCCGGTTTTACCTCGACGATCTTGGCGCACGGCTTCTGGTCGTGGAACGCGGCAGTGATTCCGATGCCGTCGCCGTTGCCCGCGAACTCGGCATGGGCATCGCCGAGCTCTTTGTTCCCGAAGGTGCGCCTGCCGGCCGTTTCGAGCTGGAAATCGTGGAAGAACCCGCTGCCTCGGACGCGCTTCAGACCGGCCGTGCCCAGGCCGACGACATCGCGCTGGTGCTCCATACCTCCGGCACGACCTCGCGGCCCAAGATCGTGCCCTTGTCGCAGGCCAATGTCTGCGCCTCGGCAGCCCATATCCGGGCGAGCCTGGCGCTTGAACCGGGTGATCGTTGCCTCAACATCATGCCGCTCTTTCACATTCACGGCCTGATTGCCGCGGTGCTTTCGAGCCTGTCGGCGGGTGCCAGCGTGCACTGCATGCCGGGCTTCAACGCCCTGAAGGCCTTTGCCTGGTTCGATGCCATCAAACCGACCTGGTACACCGCCGTGCCGACCATGCATCAGGCCATCCTGGGCCGGGCCGCACGCAACCAGGCCAGCGTCGATGCCATGGGTCTGCGCTTTATCCGCTCTTCGTCATCGTCCCTGCCGCCCCAGATCATGACCGAACTGGAAGCAACCTTCGGCTGCCCGGTGATCGAGGCCTATGGCATGACCGAAGCGGCCCACCAGATGGCCTCCAATCCCTTGCCGCCGGCACCGCGTTTTCCCGGCTGCGTCGGCATCGCCGCCGGCCCTGAAGTCGCGATCATGGATGAAGGCACCGGCAGCCTGCTGGGCATCGGAGAGATCGGCGAAATAGTCATTCGTGGGCCCAATGTGACCGCAGGCTACGAGAACAACCCGAAGGCCAACGCCGAGGGTTTCACCGATGGCTGGTTCCGGACCGGCGATCAGGGAACCCTGGATCAAGCCGGTTACCTGCGCCTGACCGGCCGCCTGAAGGAGATCATCAACCGGGGCGGCGAGAAGATCAGCCCGCGCGAGGTCGACGAGATCCTGCTTGATCACCCGGCCGTGGCCCAGGTCGTCACCTTCGCCGTGCCCCACGCCAAACTCGGCGAAGACGTCGCCGCAGCCGTGGTGCTCAAGGAAGGTCAGGAAGCTGACGAAAAGGCCCTGCGCAGTTTCGCCGCCGAACGTCTGGCCGACTTCAAGGTGCCGCGCAAGGTACTGTTCCTCGAAGAAATCCCGAAGGGAGCGACCGGCAAACTCCAGCGCATCGGGTTGGCCGAAAAGCTCGGGCTGGTATGACCAGAATCGCGATCTACGGCGCCGGAGCAATCGGCGGCTACATGGGCGCCCTGCTCTCTGACACCACAGCCGAGGTGACTTTGATCGCCCGCGGGCCCCATCTCGCGGCAATCCGTGAAAAGGGCCTGACACTGGAAATGGGCGGCGAAAGCACGACCCGGACCATCGCGGCGACCGACAACCCCGCCGAGGCAGGTGAACAGGATTTTGTCATCATTGCCCTGAAAGCCCATTCCGTCCCCGGCGTGGTCGATGCCATGCAGCCGCTTCTGGGCAAACAGACGGCCCTGGTCACCGCGGTCAACGGCGTTCCCTGGTGGTATTTTCATGGTCTCGAAGGTCCCTGGCGCGACCGCCGACTCGAAAGCGTTGACCCCGGTGGCAGGCAGTGGGCCGGAATCGGCCCGGATCGCGCGATCGGCTGCGTCGTTTATCCGGCCTGCGACATTCGCGAGCCCGGCACGGTGCAACATATCGAAGGCAACCGTTTCATTCTTGGCGAGCCCTCGGGCGAAAAAACCGAACGGGTCGAACTGCTTGCCGGGTTGATGCGCGATGCCGGGTTCAAGACGCTCGTGAAATCCAGAATTCGCGACGACATCTGGGTCAAGCTCTGGGGCAATCTCTGCTTTAACCCGGTCTCGGCCCTGACAGGCGCGACCCTGGAACAGATCGGCACCAACCCCGACACGCGCGCGCTGTGTCGCGCCATGATGATCGAAGCCCAGGCGATCGGAGAAAAGCTCGGCGTGCGTTTTGCCGTCGATGTCGACAAGCGAATCAATGGCGCGACGGCGGTCGGCGCCCACCGCACCAGCATGCTGCAGGATCAGGATCAGGGCAGACCGATGGAGATCGATGCGCTGGTCACCGCAGTCCAGGAACTGGGCCGCATCGTCGAGCAACCAACGCCGACGCTCGACGCTGTGCTGGCGCTGATCCAGCAGAAGGCCGAACTGGCGGGGCTCTACAAACGATGACCAAGGCAGTGAAACAACCGGCATGGCTCAAAGCCGCACTCGAATACATGCCCCAATGGCTGGAGTACCAGCTCGAGACCTCGCAGCGTCCCGGTTGCGCGTTTGCCGTAACCCATCAAGGCGAAGTCGCGCTTGCGCACTGCCTCGGGTTTGCCGATCAAACGATCGGTGCGAAGCTCAGACCCAGCCATCGCTTCCGGGCCGCCTCACACTCCAAAAGTTTCACCGCTACCGGGCTGCTCAAGCTGCGCGAGCAAGGCCGTCTGCGTCTGGATGACCCGGTCGGGAACCATGTCGGCGGCCTGGCAAAGGGGGTTGCCTGCCTGACGCTGGAACAGCTCCTGTCGCACAGCGCCGGTCTGTCGCGCGACGGTGACGATGCAGGCCAGTGGATTGACCGGCGGCCCTTCCTGGACGAAGCCGACCTGCGCCAGGCGCTCAACGACGGCCTGATGATCGAACCCTCGACCCGGTTCAAGTATTCCAATCTCGCCTTTGGTCTGCTCGGCCTGGTGATCGAAGAGATTACGGGCGAGAGCTACACCACCTGGATCAGGCGCGAAGTCGTCGAGGCCTCCGGCCTTGCCAGAACCCGCCCGGACACCCCGCTGCCCAAGGGAACACCCCTGGCGTCCGGTCACAGCAGACTCCACCCCCTGGGCCAGCGGGTCGCGATCGCAGGCGACAACCCGACCCACGCACTGGCCTCGGCAACCGGCTTTGTTTCGACGCCTTCAGATCTGGCCCGGTTCTACACCAGCCTCGATCCGTCTTCCCGGGCCAGTGTGCTGTCAGCCGCCAGCCGACGCGACATGGCCCGCGTCCAATGGCGCGATTCCCATGCCGCTGCTCCTATCTCCTATGGTCTGGGCGTGATGGCCGGCGCCATCGGCGGCTGGAACTGGTTCGGCCATGGCGGCGCCTTCCAGAGTGCCAGCAGCCAGACCATGGCCCTGCCCGGTCACGATCTCGCTCTCTCTGTGGTCGTCAATGCGGTCGACGGCAACGCCTTCGATCTGGCAGCGGGCCTCGTCCATATCCTGCGTGGTTTTGCCGAACGCGGCGCGCCAACGGCGCGAACACGTGCCTGGACCGGGCGCTGGTGGAGCCTGTGGGACACGGTCGACCTGCTGCCGGTGGCCGATCATGTCGTTGTCGCTTCACCGGGCCAGCTCGACCCCTTCGATCATCCAGGTGAAATCGCCGTCACCGGCCGCGACAAGGGCAAACTGCGCCTTGCCGGTGGTTTCGACGCACATGGCGAAGAAACACGCCTGATTCGCAGCCCTCGGGGCCGGCTCACCGGCATCCAGATCGGCGGGTCGCGTTACGACACGCGGGCGCAACACCTGGCCGAACTGCGGCGCCGGCAGGGCTAACAAGCGTTCCTGTGCTGGCCGGCACATCAACATTCGCGCCCATGCTGCAACTTCCCTAAACTTGCACGGCAAGTGTCACAGCAATGGTGTGGAGTAGCAGGCGTCATGGATCTTCCCTGGGCAGGCATCGGTTTTCTGGTTCTTTTGGCCGCGATCGTGTTGTGGGCGATCAAGATCTACAACCGGCTGGTAAAGCTGCGCCAGCGGGTCGCCGAAGCCTGGAGCGGGATCGATGTGCAGCTCAAGCGCCGCACGAACCTGATCCCCAACCTGATCGAGACGGTCAAGGGCTACATGGGCCACGAACGCGAGACCCTTGAAGCGGTCATCGCAATGCGTTCCAGGGCGCAAGGTGCCGGCAACGTCGAGGACCGGGCCAAGGCTGAAGGCCAGCTTTCAGGCGCCCTGATGAACCTCTTCGCAGTCGCCGAGGATTACCCGGAACTGCGCGCCAACGAATCCTTCGCCACCCTGCAGAGCGAACTGGCGGATCTGGAGTACGAAATCCAGATGGCGCGGCGCTACTACAACGGCTCGGTGCGCGACCTCAACATCCTGATCGAATCCTTCCCGAGCGCCCTGATCGCCGGCCGGTTCAAGTTCGCAATGGCGCAATACTTCGAAATCGAAGACCCCGCCGATCGCGCCGTGCCCAAGGTGGATTTCGGCACCGGTTGATGATGCTTCGTACTGCCGGACAAATCGGGGCGGTCATCATGGCCGTTCTGGTTCTGGCCGTAGCGAGTGCACAGGCACAGGAACGCATCACCCTGTTTGACAGCCACGTGGTGGTCGAATCAAACAGTGACCTTCTGGTGACCGAAACGATCGAAGTGATTGCCGAAGGCGATCAGATCAAGCGCGGGATATTCCGTGACTTTCCGGTTGGCTACGGCTCAGATGACGGCTTCGACTATGAGGTGATCTTCGACGTTCAACAGGTTCTTCGTGACGGCACCGAAGAGCCCTGGTTCACCCAACGTGATGGAAACAGCGTTCAGCTCTTCATCGGCGATCCCCGCATCGTGCTGCCCGATGGTCCGTATCGCTACACCATCGTTTACCGCACTGATCTCCAGGTCACCTATTTCAACGATGCCGACGAGCTCGTCTGGAATGTCACAGGCCACGACTGGCAGTTTCCAATCGACGTGGCACGGGTAGAGATCGTTCTGCCGGAAGGCGCAATACCCGAGACTGCAGATGCCTATGCGGGTTCCCGGTACACCACCAATGGCGCTGCCGAGATTGCTCTGACCGACAGGGGCATGGTGGCAACCACGACCCTGCCGCTTGAACTACGACAGGGGCTGACGGCCGCGGTTTCCTGGCCCAAGGGTTTTGTCGCTCAACCGGGCCGACTGGAGCTTTGGTTGCGGCTTCTGGCGGGCGGCTGGGAAAAGAAAACTGGTTTCATCTGGGCCCAGGTCGGCCTCGCCATTCCGCTGATTTACTTCCTTGCGGTCTGGCTGCTGGTCGGACGCAATCCCAAGCGTGGCACCATCATCGCGCGCTTCGAGCCGCCAGAAGGCATGAGCCCCTCTGAAGCCGGTTATCTCTGGCGTGGCGGTTTCCACAATCACCATCAGGAGCAGCAAACCCTGGTTGTCACCCTGATCAGCATGGCGACAAGAGGAGTCATCACCTTCCTGGAAATCGGTCAAGGCGACGCCGAGATCAAGCGTACCGGCGAGGACGAGGAGAGCCTGCAGCCGTCGGAAGCGACTGCGTTGGACCAACTGTTTGCCGGCCATCGAAGCTCGGTCCGGTTGGGCACGAACAACGACGAGGCGGTCAGACAGGCCGTGCTTACCCTGGTCCATGGCGCCCGCCGCGCCTACCCCGATGCGATGACCCGCTCGAACCGGGGTTACTGGTATCTGGGCCTTTTGCTGACAGCCCTTGCCAGCCTGCATGCGGTTTACCAGGAAACCGATGGTTCCGTGGCAATCTGGGCCATGTTCCTGGGATTTTTCCTTATCGGCGGCGTCACAGCCTGCCTGCGCGTGTTGCAGGCACTCTGGCGAAAAATACGCGCGCTGTTCGGCACCCGCGGCGGCGATGACCTTGCTGGTCGGGCCGGCTTTGGTTTACTGATCGGCAGCCTGATTGGGATCGGTGGATCAGGATTGCTCCTGCAGGTCCATGTCTCCAATTTCACCCTGATCAGCCAGATTATCCTGTGGTGCGCTGCCCTTTCGGTGGTCACGGTCATGCCCGCGCTCACCAGAGAGGGGCGCGCCGTGCTGGATCACCTGGAAGGCTACCATCGTTACCTGAGCGTGGCCGAAGCCAGACGCTTCTCGTTGATGGCAGGGGAACCCGTCATGACCCTGGAGAGATTCGAACAGCACCTGCCTTTTGCCATGGCTCTGGGTGTGGCAAAGAAATGGAGCACAAAGTTTGCGGCACTGGCCAGCACGATCGCACCGGAAGAAACCTACCGGGCGCAGTGGATTCAGTCTGGCGACATCGACCAATCGGACTTCGAAATCCTGCTTGATTTCGAAAACAGGGTCGGCCAGGCCGTGCGGTCTTCGGCACGACCGGCGCTCCGGGCAGCGTCCATCCTGTCCTCTCGCGCATCGTCTGGCAGTTCCAGCAGCGCTCCGGTGGGCAACAACAAATTTCGGCGCAGCAACGGATCATTCCGTAGCGGTGCATCGCGTGGCGGAGGCCGTTCCGGCGGTAGTGGCGGCGGAGGGGGCGGCGGAGGTGGTGGCGGAGGTGGCTGGTAACATGTGGAGAAATCACATCATGACCAAACAACTGAAACGATGCGGGCGCTGGACGATCACCATCACGCTCGCGCTGATGTTTTCGATCGTTTGGAGCGGCAACTCCACCCACGCCCGCGAACGCATCATCAGCTTTGATTCCACGGTGGTGATCGAAAGCGACGGCAGCCTGACCGTAACCGAAAGGATCGAGGTTGTTGCCGAAGGCGATCAGATCAAGCGCGGCATCTACCGCGATTTTCCGACCGTCTATGCAGGCCCCCTGGGTCTGCACCAGCGCGTCGGCTTCGAAGTTGTCTCGATCAAGCGCGACGGCAGGTCCGAACCCTGGTTCACCGAGAACCAGGAGAATGGCGTCAGGGTCTACATCGGCGATGCTGATCGTCTGCTGAACACCGGCAGGCATGTCTACGAACTGACCTACCGGACAGATCGCCAGATCGCATTCTTCGATGACTTCGACGAGCTCAACTGGAACGTCACCGGCAACGGCTGGAACTTCGTGATCGAGCAGGCGACCGGTCGCATCGTGCTGCCCGAGGGCGCCGAGGCGATCCAGGCAACGGCCTATACCGGCTATTTCGGCAGCGACGACACGGATGCGAGTATCCAGTTGGGAAGCCGGGCCGCTTCTGCGACCACGACCCGACCCCTGCAATCGGGCGAAGGCCTGACGCTCGCGGTCTCCTGGCCGAAAGGATACGTCTCCCAACCTTCCGCGTTGGCCGGCCTTGCCAGCGACAACATCGGCGTCCTCATCGTGTTGGGCGGTTTTCTGGGCCTTGCGACCTTCTATGGCATCGCCTGGCACCGGGTCGGGAGAGACCCCCGGAAGGGAACGATCATTGCCCGGTTCGAAGGCCCAGGAGGACTCTCGCCCGTGGCAACCGGCTATGTCTGGAACGCCGGTTTCAACAGCGCCTTCGGCGACAACGAAGCCTTTGCCGCGGCCCTGGTGAGCCTGGGAACCAAGGGCCTGATCACGATCGAAGGCGAGCGGGGCAACTTCACCCTCACCCGCAGCGGCGAGGGGAACCATCCGCCTTCGCCGGGCGAGCAGATCATCATGGACAACTTCTTTGGTCCCTGGGGTCAATCCAAGACCCTGACCCGGACTTACGATTCCGAGGTAAAGAGCACCGTGCGGGAACTCATCGACGAAGTGAAACGCGAGTACCGCCAGATCTATCACCGCAACAACCGCGGCGTCTGGCTGCTTGGAATCCTGGTTGCCCTGATCACGGGCCTGGCCGGGTTGGCGCTGGAGGCCGGTGCCGGGGCGCTGCTGTTCTTCCTGTTCTTTGGCGTGTTCGCCGTGGTTTTCGGGGTCGCGGCATGGGCGCTACTGGGTGCCCTGTTGCGAACCGTGCTGAAGGCCCTTCGCGGCAACAGCGCGCTGATTCCAGGCAGTGTGGTCGGCCTTGTGGTCGTCGGACTGTTCGCTGCGCCCGCGATCTTCATCACCCTCCAGACCGTGACCCTGGTTTCAGCCCCCATGGTCATGGGCCTGGTCGGCCTGGTCGCGCTGGTCGTCAGCTTTTCCCACCTGCTCAAGGCGCCCACCGCTGTCGGCCGCGAGGCGCTCGATCACATCGAAGGCTACCGCCTCTACCTTTCCGTCGCCGAGACCGACCGGCTCGACATGATGGCGGGTGAACCCGACATGACCCCCGATCTGTTCGAACATCACCTGGCCTATGCGATGGCGCTTGGTGTGGCCGAAGCCTGGGAGGAAAAGTTCGAGGCCCTCGCACCCGACGAAGTCAAAGCCGGCTACCACCCGCGCTGGCGGCGCGACACCGAAGGCCACAGCAGCTACCGCGGCATGACCTCTTCGATCGGCGGCGCGCTATCCAGCACCGTCTCTTCAGCAGCCAAAGCACCCAGCAGCAGCAGTTCCTCGTCATCGGGCGGCGGAGGCTCGTCGGGCGGTGGCGGTGGTGGAGGCGGCGGTGGCGGCTGGTAACGCAAGAAGCTGGCGACGAAGGATGACCGTCTTTGTTCTTGCCTCACTTCCGTTTCTGCTTGGCGCCGCCGTGCTGTTCGCGATGAGCAACCGGGCCTCAGGGTGGGACGCAATGAACCTGGGCATCTATGCCGGGGTCGCGCTGCTTGGCTGGGCCGCTCTGGTCATCGGTTTTCTGATCTGGCTGGTGATCCGCGACGGACTGGTCGCGAGCAACATTCTTCCCCTCGCCATTCTGGGATCCCTGGTATGCGCTGCACTCTGGTGGGGTGGCTCGTGGTGGCTTCAGGAGAATGCCTGCAGCCGCGATGCTGCATTCTATGACGCCATTGCGGCGGCACCGCTCGAGCAGCGCGCAGCCATGGTCGAAGACGCGCGCAACAATCCGGCAGAAATCACCCGCTGTGGCCGGGACTCGCTCGTCTATCATTTCGGGCGCGACCTGTTCGATTCCCTGGCGGTGGGCTCGACCGCCGAACATGAGCGGCTGGCAACCTGGGCACTGCTGCTCGAACATGGCCTGCCTG
>JABIUG010000177.1 GCA_018700655.1 Rhodospirillaceae bacterium
AACTTGTAGCCGCGGCGATACTCGAACTTGTCGACCGCCTTCATCAGGCCGATGTTGCCTTCCTGGATGAGATCGAGGAACTGCAGGCCGCGGTTGGTGTATTTCTTGGCGATCGAAATCACCAGGCGCAGGTTCGCCTCGACCATTTCCTTCTTGGCCTGGCTCGCCTCCTTCTCGCCCTTCTGGACGACATGGACAACGCGCTTGAACTCGGCGACATCAAGGCCGGTGTTCATCGCGACCTTGGCGATCTCGCCGCGCGCTTCGAGAATAAGCTCGGCATCGCGTTCGGCGAACATCTTCCAGCCACGTCCGGGCAGTTCTGAAATTCTCTCGAGCCATTCGGGGTCGAGCTCGGAACCGACATGCTGCTCGAGGAACTCGACGCGCTTCACGCCACGGCGGGCCGCCTGGCGCATCAGGCCGCCTTCCAGGCCGATGACACGGCGGTTGAGGCCGTAGAGTTCGTCGACCATCGCTTCGATGCGGTTGTTGTGCAGCCTGACCGTGCTGACCAGTTCGAAAATGCCTTTTGTGACCTTCTCATAACGGCGGCGCGCGGCCGGTGCGGGCTCTTCACCGACAAGCTTGGCGCCCAGATAGTCTTCCTGCGCCTTTTTCAGCCGGTTATGGGCCCGTGCGAGCTTGTCGAAGGTCCCCATGACCTCAGGCAACAGCAGCTGTTCCATGGCCGAGAGCGAGAGATTGACCTCGTCGTCGCCATCATCGTCATCGCTGTTTTCACTCGACTTCTCTTCGCCCGAAGCCTCGTCATCATCACCCTTGTGCGCTGCTTCAGCTTCCGGCTTGGCCGGCGCGGCATCTGACGCCGGAGCGTTATTGGCAGCGGCTGCAGCAACCACAGACGCAGGAAGCGGGTTGTTGTTGGCGTTGGGATTGGTGGTGTGCGAGTTATCGGGGCCACCGCCATAGGTGCCTTCAAGGTCGATGATGTCGCGCAGCAGAACGCGCTCATCCAGCAGCATCTCACGCCAGCCGACAATCGCACGCAGCGTCAGCGGGCTCTCGCAAATACCGCGAATCATGCGATCGCGCCCGGCCTCGATGCGCTTGGCGATCGCGATCTCGCCTTCGCGCGACAGCAGCTCGACCCGACCCATCTCGCGCAGATACATGCGCACGGGATCGTCGGTGTAACCCATTTCGGAAGTGCTGGTGGGCGTCGTGGTCGCGGCAGTGCCCGGCTTTTCAGCGGCAGCAGCCTTGGCCTTTTCGTCGGTCGGCTCTTCGGTCTCTTCGCTTTCGACGACGTTGATGCCCATTTCCGAGAGCATCGCCATGGTGTCTTCGATCTGCTCGGAGGTCACCTCGTCCTGGGGCATCGCATCGCTGATCTCGTCGACCGTGACGTAGCCACGCTCCTTGCCACGCGCCAGCATCTTCTTGATCGCGGCATTGACGGTATCGAGTAGCGGGTCGTCGACGCTCTCTTCGTCGTCGTTGGTCTCGACCTCAGCGGGTTTTGTTGCCATGCCAGCTTATCTCCTGTTCCCCAAAGGGATCGGTCTCGTCATCGGAGCTGCCTCAGCGCGACGAAAGCGCCCCGGAACGTTCAATCATCCAAAGCCAGGAGCTTCGTTTCCGAAGCCTGGCGCATTTCCTGTTTTGCCTGCAGACGCTGCCAGTCCTCGCCACTTTTCTCTTCAGACCACGCAGCCGCGTCTGCTTCAATCTCTTCCTTGAACAAACGCTGTTGCCGCAGATCAAAAACATGATGCCAGAGGCGTTCCGCTTCCTCGACCGTCTCAACATGCAATGACGGATCGACCGCACCCCCGGTGGGCTCACGCATGAGCTCCTCCAGCAGTTCGGACAATCCGCTTGCTGTGAGGTGGCGTTGAAGCGCCTCGGAGTCAAGGATTTCCTCAAGATTCAGAGCATCGAGAAGCCGGTCTCGCAGCCCGTCATAGCCCGGTTTGGCGAATTCGACCTCCGCCAGACGCTCGGCAATGCCTTCCAACAGGCTGCCATGCGACACGGGAAGGGCCAGAAGCAGTCGTTCAGCGCGTTCGCGCTCGCCCGCAAAGCCAACGCCCGGCGCACGGCTGGGCTTGCGTTCAAATTCATTGCTGTTGGACTGCCAACCGCCCTGAAACCGCCGTCCCGGGCGGTTTCGGTTATCGCGTCGGTTCTGCGGTGCGGCCTTGCGAACCGGGCCAAAGGCGCGACGCAGGCGCTCACGGATCGCGCTTTGGTAGTGAAACTGCACGATTCGATCGCCAATCTGTTCAACGCTGGCCTGCAGCTCCTTCTCGAGCCCGGCGCGACGCTCCGGCGTATCGAAGCGCCCGCTCTCTGTCCGGCTGCGCCACAGCATGTCGAGCAGCGGGAGCGCGTTATCGAGAATCTCTTTCATGCCACGGCTGCCGCGCGCCTTGATCAGGTCGTCGGGATCAAGCCCCGGGGGAAGAACCGCAAAACCCAGCGACTTGCCCGGCAGGAGCCCCGGCAAGGCCCGCTCGATCGCGCGCACGGCGGCGCGCTGGCCTGCCTGATCACCGTCGAAACACAACACCGGTTCCTCGGCCAGACGCCAGAGCAGGGCAAGTTGGCCTTCGGTCAGGGCCGTCCCCAGCGGGGCAACTGCATGACGGAACCCGGCCTGGGCCAGGGCGATGACATCCATGTAACCCTCGGCAACGATCACCATGCCGGCTTCATGGGCGGGTTTGCGCGCCTGGGCATAACCATAGAGCACACGCCCCTTGCTAAAGACCGGTGTCTCGGGCGAGTTCAGATACTTTGCCGGATGGTCGCCCATGGTGCGCCCGCCAAAGGCGATGATGCGCCCGCTGCGGTCCCCGATCGGGAAGATCAGACGATGACGAAAGCGGTCGATCGGATCGCGGCCATCGTCACCTCCGGCCGACAACCCGGCTGCGGCAATCAATTGCGGCGTAGCACCCTTGGCAGCCAGATGCCGGATCAGGCGATTGCGCCCGTCGGGTGCATAACCGAGACGGAACCGCTCGGCGGTGTCACGCTCAACCCCGCGCCGGTCGAGATAGGCGCGTGTTTCGCCGCCATCAGGACCGGTCAGCTGCTGTTCGAACCAGACGCTTGCTTCTTCAAGGACATCATAGAGCGTTGCCGCACGGCGTTCCTGTTCGCGCTCTGCCGGGCTCTGTTGTGGCATCTCCAGCCCGGCCAGACCGGCGAGGCGTTCGACCGCCTCAGGAAAACCCAGGTTCTCGGTGCGCATGAGAAAGCCGATGACATCGCCATGGGCTCCACAGCCGAAACAGTGAAAGAATCCCTTGTCCTCAACGACCGAGAACGATGGCGACTTTTCGCGATGGAAGGGGCACAGACCGATGAACTCGCGGCCGCGCCTGGTCAGCCGAAGCTGCTT
>JABIUG010000178.1 GCA_018700655.1 Rhodospirillaceae bacterium
GCCAAACTCGAAACCTTTTCCCAACCATATGTCTCCTTCGTGCGGGTCACTTCTGACAGCGGCGAAGAGGGCTGGGGTCAGGTCTCGACCTACCACGCAGATATCACGGCACAGATCTTCCACCGCCAGGTCGCCCCCCACGCATTGGGGACCGATGCGCTCGATTTCGATGACACACTCGATGTCATCACCGAACGCGAGCACAAGTTTCCAGGCTCCTACCTGCGCCGCGCCATGGCCGGGCTCGACACGGCGCTGTGGGACCTGCGCGGCAAGCTTGAAGGCAAGCCGGTGGTCGAGCTGCTGGGCGGCAAGCCGGGACCGCTGCGCGCCTACGCCAGTTCGATGAAACGCGACATCACGCCACAGGAAGAGGCCGACCGGCTGTGCGCCCTGCGCGACGAGAAGGGTTTTGATGCCTTCAAGTGGCGCGTTGCGACCGAATGCGGGCGCGATGTCGATCATTGGCCCGGCCGTTCCGAAGAAATCGTGCCGGTTGTCGCACGCGCCCTGGGAGACGGCATAGCCAAGCTGGTCGATGCCAATTCGGGGTTCTCACCGGCGCGCGCGATCGAGATAGGCAAGCTGCTGGAAGACGAGGGGATCAGCCATTTCGAGGAGCCATGCCCCTATTGGGAAATGGAGCAGACCAAGCAAGTCACCGATGCGCTTTCGATTGATGTCACCGGCGGCGAGCAGGATTGCGACCTTGCGACCTGGCGGCGCATGATCGACATGCGCGCGGTCGATATCACACAGCCCGATGTCATGTATCTCGGCGGGATCAACCGGACCCTGCGCGTCGCGAAGATGGCCGAAGCGGCGGGGCTTCCGGTCACGCCCCATTGCGCCAATCTTTCGCTGGTCACTATGTGCACCATGCATCTGCTGCCGGCCCTGCCGAACGCCGGCAGGTATCTGGAGCTTTCGATCGAGGGCCTGGACTATTACCCCTGGCAGGACGATCTCTTCGAGGGCGATCCCTTTGCCGTCGAGAACGGCCACGTTACCGTTCCCGATGCGCCCGGCTGGGGCGTCACGATCAATCCGGCCTGGCTCGAAGCCGCCGACTATGAGGCAAGCGGGCTGGAGAGCTGACGTCGATCACGGGCAACGCACGTTGAACGTCTTTTCAAAACGGCCGTCGGGCAAGGTGGTAAGCGACGTCGATCCGGTTGCGTGTTCGAAATCGCCGGTGCCCCCGGTAATCACCTCGACCATCTCGATCGATGCCGATGTGCCCGTATGGGTCGGGTCCGGCAGCATGTAGTTCGCCGTGACCGCGATGGCGCCGTTGTCGAAGAGGTTCATGCTGGTCTGATGAAGGACCAGATTGCCGTCTTCGTCGGGCGGCAACACTGTCGTGACGAAATGCAGCGTTCCGACCCTGTTGCCGGCCTCATCCACGAAGTAGTAGCGCCCAAGCCTGCGATCGCCCGCTGACAGGCCTTCGTCCCCGTGATCGACGAACTCGATGACGTCGGGCTCGGCATAGACGACAAACGTACCGCAACCGGGGACATTCGTGTTCTGGGCGTGCACGCCCTGGGCTCCGCCCAGGCCGAGTGTCAGCATGCCCAGGGAAACCATCGCTGTTTCTCCCTGATTAAAGTCTTCGTCTCGCTGTCAGGCTACACGATCTCGGGGGCGTGGTGTGACGTCTCGGTCGTTTTTCCCCTGGTGGGACGATCTCTTCGGGGACGACACCCTTGCCGTTGAGAACGGCCGCGTTACTGTGCCCGAAGCGTCCGGCTGGGGCGTGGAGATCAAGCAGAGCTGGCTTGAGGCCGCGACGCACCGGGAATGTGTCTGGAACGGCTGGAAGCCGGCATCAGGAGGCCGCCATGACGAACCGTCCGGCACCCATTGTTCGCACCGATTTTCCATACGCCTTCAAGGTCCACGAGACCGTCTGGATCCCCATGTCCGATGGCACCCGGCTGGCCGCCCGGCTGTGGTTGCCCGATGGCGCAGAGAACACGCCGGTGCCGGCCGTTCTGGAATACGTCCCTTACAGGCGGCGCGACGGCACGCGTACCCGCGACGAGCCGATGCATGGCTGGTTCGCGGGGCACGGTTATGCCTCGATCCGGGTCGATCTACGCGGTGCAGGCGACAGCGATGGCCTCTTGCACGATGAATATCTAGAGCAGGAACAGGACGACGCCATCGAGGTGATCGCCTGGATCGCCGAACAGAACTGGTGTTCCAGTTCGGTCGGCATGATCGGGATCAGCTGGGGCGGATTCAACGGCTTGCAGGTCGCGGCGCGGCGTCCGCCGGCACTGAAAGCAATTGTCACGGCCTGTTCGACCGACGACCGCTACAACGACGACATCCACTACATGGGCGGCTGTGTCCTGGGCGATAACTTCTCCTGGGCCTCGACCTTTTTCGGGCGCGTCAGCCCGCCGCCGCCCGACCCGGAAGTAGTGGGCGAGCGCTGGCGCGAGATGTGGCAGGCCAGGCTGGAGGCCACACCCCTGTTGCTCGAGACCTGGCTTTCGCATCAGCGCCGTGACGCCTACTGGAAACATGGCTCGATCTGCGAGGACTACGCCGCCATCGACATTCCCGTGTTCTCGATCGGCGGCTGGAACGACGGTTACCAGAACGCGATTCCGCGCCTGCTCGAACATCTCGAGGTGCCACGCATCGGCGTCATCGGGCCCTGGTCGCACACCTATGGCTTCCGTGGTGGACCTGGCCCTATTGCCGATGTGCTCTGCGAATTCGTGCGCTGGTGGGATCACTGGCTCAAAGGCGAAGAGACCGGCGTCATGGATGAACCGATGCTGCGCAGCTACATGATGGGCTCGCATCGCCCCGCCGCCTGGGTCGAGACCTTGCCCGGCCGCTGGATTGCCGAACCGGTTTGGCCGGTAACCGATGGCGGCATCACCACGCGCAGTTTTGCACTCAACGACCGTGGCGTGCTGGCCGATGATCCCGAACGCGGCAACCGGCCCATGACGATCCGCTCGCCGCTCCAGACCGGCTTTGCCTCGGGCGAA
>JABIUG010000020.1 GCA_018700655.1 Rhodospirillaceae bacterium
GACCGTTGTGCTGGCAGGCCAGGCAATCGCCCTTGCAGGCAGCGAAAATCAGAAAGCCGAACTTCTCCCCGCCATCATGTCGGGCGATCTGATGGTTTCGTTCGCGCATAGCGAGCCACGCTCACGTTATGACATCGCTCATGTCGCGACCCGCGCCGAGGAATCCGGCGATGGCTGGGTCCTCAGCGGCCAGAAAGGGCTGGTTCTAAACGGCGGAACCGCGGACCGCTTTGTCGTTTCAGCGCGCACCAACGGCGGTGACAAAGACGAAAGCGGGATGGCCTTGTTTGTCGTGGATGCCGCGGCCGAGGGTGTTTCGGTGCGTTCCTATCCGACCAACGATGGCGGCCGTGCCGCAGAGGTCACGCTGGAGAAGGTTCAGGTTGGCGGCGATGCCAGACTGGGTGATGGCGAGTCCTATGGCGCGATCGAAGAAGTGATCGATCGCGCGACCGCAGCGGTTTGTGCGGAATCACTGGGCCTAATGGCCGTCCTGAACGATCTGACTCTGGATTACTCCAAGACACGAGAGCAGTTCGGTCAGGCGATCGGCACCTTCCAGGTGCTGCAGCACCGCATGGTCGACATGTTTGTCGCGCTTGAAGAATCGCGTTCGCTGACCACGGTCTATATGCCCGATGTCGACTCAGACGACCGTACCGAGCGTCGCCGTGCCGTCTCTGCCATGAAGGTCCAGTGCGACAAGGCAGGGCGGACTGTAGGCCAGGAGGCTGTTCAGCTGCATGGCGGCATTGCCATGACCGACGACTACATGGCGAGCCATTACTTCAAGCGACTGAGCGTGATTCATCGCATGTTTGGCGATGTTGACTGGCACCTCGATCGTTTCGCCGCGATCAGCTAGTTCAGACTGTTTTTCTCAATCGCTCAAGTTCTCCGGCCGCGGCAGCGCGTTCCATCTGCCCTTCAACTCCGGTGTTGGCAGCGACCTCGAAGAGTTGCTTTGCGCGGCGACTATCGCCGTCCAGAAGAGCACGTTCTCCGGCAAAGAAGATCAGACAGCAAAGTTCTTCACCGACATAGGAGGCATCGGGGGTCAAACGGCCAGCGAGAACTTCTATCGCCTTGTTGCGTTCATCTCCGGTATCAGCGTCAGAGCCTTGGTCACAATAGGATTCGATATCATCGGCGATGCCGGCTCTGGCACGGGTCAGCGCCAGCCAGGCAACACCCAGGCCAGACCGTGGACCAATAGCGAAGTAGCGCCCGAAAGCGTGCGCGGCGTCAGCGAACCGACCCTGAATGAATGCCTTGTAACCATCGAAGTTCCTGCCCAGGGAATTGCGTACCCAATTCACACGCTTGCTGTGCTGCACATCAGTTGTGTCGAGCACATAGTAACTCGTCGCATTGCCTGATTCCCCAAAGGGCCGCTCCTTGAGAACGTTGAAGACGTTGCGATCCGACCCGATCCCGGTTTTATCCTCTCCAAAGACCGGAATGGACCAGAGGCGAAGCACCTCATCGACACGGGTCTTATCGATCAGCATAGTGTTCGTATCGCTGAAACCTCCGAATCTGGAGAGGAAAGCACCTTTGCCCGGGCCGATCGATTCCCATTCATCGGGGCAAAGCAACGTCTCGCCATCATCGGCCACATACCAGCGCAATGAGAATGCCCAGTCTTTCCCCTTGATCGCCTCGACCAGGCCGGAGAGATGGTCGGGCGCCCACCAGTTGTCGTCGTCAAGATTGGCCAGATAGGCGCTGTTGGCGGCGTAACTCAGGATCGTGCGCAATGCGCCGCCGTCAAAGGCGCCATGCATGCCGCCACGCAGGCGACAGGTTGAATAACCGGGGTCGACAACGGTGAAGGCGATATTGTCGGGCCGTTCGGAGATCAGCGTCTGCAGGGTCTCCATGCGCGCGTGACCACCATCAACGCCGATCATGATCTGGATCGTGCCGTCGAGATCCTGCTCGAAAATGGAGCGCACGGCGCGAAGGATCGAGGGGCGCAGGATTGTGGGCATGATGATCGCGCAATCGTACCGATCCTGCGCGGAACGGCCTGCGACACCGTGATGGCCCACCACATTGGCCCGTTGCAAAGCTGAACTGTCGATCATGGTTTCTTATGCATGTTACACGGCACTGGCTGGTTCGGATGCTTGCACCAAGAGCGTCCGCAACGCCAGACCTGGGCAATGGAAGCGATGGATAACACAGACGCGATCACCGCGGCAGCCGCTGACCGACTGGTTTCTGGTGATCCGGAACCGCCAGCTCACGGATTGAAGGCAGGGTGGCCCGGTTGCGCCAGGCGCAGGCGCACGAACGTCGTTCCGGCGTTGACAAAGAGGTCGCACATATCATCGCCACCAAAGCAGAAATTGGCAGGGAACTGCGGGGTCAGCACGATCCCAAGCAACGCACCTTCGGGATCAAAGACATGGATGCCGCCGGGGCCAGCACACCAGACATTGCCACGAGCATCGACCTTCATGCCATCGGGTGAACCATTGTCATCAAAGCCGCCGACATCGCGGGTTTCGGCAAAGACCTCGCCACCTGTTGCCGAGCCGTCTGCGCCCACGTGATAGAGGCGAATGTGTACACGCTCGCTGTCGTTGACATAGAGACGCGATTTGTCCGGCGAAAAACATAGGCCGTTGGGGCCGATATAATCATCGTCGAGTAGATGAAGTGTGCCCTGATGGTCGATCCGGAAGACACCACGGAACGGCAGGCCCGGCTCGCGTTCCACTCCTGTGTGAGAGTCGCGGCCATAGAGCGGATCGGTGAACCAGATGTTGCCGTGATCATCGACCACGATGTCATTGGGACTGTTAAGTTCGCTGCCCTGCCAGCTGTCGGCGAGCACCGAAATCGAACCATCCGCCTCCAGGCGCGAGACTCGGCTGGTTTCGTGCTCACACATCAGCAGCCGGCCCTGTGCGTCATAGCAGGTACCATTGGTCATGTTGCTGGGATCGCGCAGCACCGCGGTCTCGCCGCTGGCGGCATCCCAACGGTGAATCCGGCTGGACGGGATATCGCTGAAAGTAACGTGGCGTTCATCTGGATGCCATGCTGCGCCTTCGGTGAACCGGAACCCTTCAGCCAGCGTTTCGAACGCGGCATCTGCAACGACAAGTTCGTGGAAACGCGGATCGGCCACATGATAAATCGACATGGATCAACTCCCTGTTGGATCGTCGCCGACGCGCACGATCAGTTTGCCGAAATTGCTGCCTTCAAACAGCCGGTTGAACGCACCCGGCGCGTTTTCCAGCCCATCAACGATGGTCTCACGATAGGTCATCGCGCCTTCCCTGATCCAGCCGGCGAGTTCGGCGCGCGCGCGCTCGTCATCTTCGGCAAAATCGGTGACCAGCAAGCCCTGCACCTTGATCCGACGCACGATGTACCACCACAGATTATCGGCAACCATGTCGGGTTCGGTCGAATTGTAGTTGGAAATCGTCCCGCAAACCGCCATCCGCGCCTGTTCGTTGAGTTGCATCATGACGGTCCGGCCGATCTCCCCGCCGACATTCTCGAAATTGACGTCGACCCCATTGGGGCAGGCTGCACGAATCGCTTCGGACAGATCGCCGCAGGTCTTGTAGTTGAAGCAGGCATCAAAGCCGCATTCATCCAAGCAGTAGGCAACCTTTTCATCGGAACCCGCACAACCTGCGACGCGGCAGCCCTTGATCCTTGCGATCTGACCCACGGTCGCGCCGACAGCACCGGATGCTGCAGAAACAAACACGGTTTCACCGGCTTTGGGTTCTCCGACCTTTAGCAGGCCGTGGTATGCGGTCAGCCCCGGCATTCCCAGAACACCCAGGGCGGTTGAAACCGGCGCCAGCGAAACGTCAATCGGGCGCAGCATCTCACCCGGGGCGGTGACATGGCTTTGCCAGCCGCCATAAGTCTCCACAATATCGCCCGGCTTGAAGCCGTTATGGCGCGATTCGATCACCTCACCAACCGTGCTGCCGACGATGACGCCGCCAAGCGGGACCGGATCACTATAGGATTCGGTGTCGTCCATCATGCCGCGCATATAGGGATCAAGCGTGAAATAGATGGTCCGGGTCAGGACCTCGCCATTGCCCGGTGCGGCGACTGCGCTTTCACGCAGTTCGAAGTCTTCAGCAACCGTCAGGCCATTGGGCCGTCGTGCCAGAACGATCTGGCGGTGGGTATCGTTGTTCATCGTGCGGCTTCCTCTTCTTTTTCCTGCTGCGCTTCGGCTTCAATCAGGCTGCGTTTGAGCACCTTGCCGGTCGGACCCAGAGGCAGACTGTCACGCACTTCGACCAGGCGTGGATACTTGTAGGCGGCCATCTGTACGCGCGACCAGGCGATGATCACTTCAGGATCGAGCGCCTGTCCGGGCATCGGGGTCACAAAGGCTTTGACCTCTTCGCCATGTGTCGGGTGCGGCACACCCAGAACCGCAGCCTGTCCGATATCGGGGTGTTCCTGCAGGACGGCCTCGATTTCAGCGGGATAGACGTTGAAGCCGCCGCGAATGATCATCTCCTTCTTGCGCCCGGCGATATAGACAAACCCTGCATCATCCATGCGCGCGAGGTCGCCGGTGCAGTACCAGCCATCCCTGATCGCCTCTGCGGTTGCTTCAGGATCCTTGTAGTAGCCAGTCATCACACAATGACCGCGGACCAGGAGTTCGCCGGCTTCACCGCGCGGCACATCCTGATTCTGGTCATCGACGATACGCAGATCAATCCCCCAACCGGCGGACCCGATCGAACCCAGCGGCACACCCTCCAGGGTCTGGGGGAAACAGGAGGCTGGTGACGTCTCTGTCGCGCCGTAACCATTCGTCATCGGCACATCGAAGCGTCTCATGACCTCACGCTGCAGATCAGCCGGCAGGGACGCTCCGCCGGCACCAAGAGAAAGCAGTTGTTCCTTGAGGCGTTCGCGATCGGCATCGGAGACATCAGGCGAATCCAGAATGGCGCGATACATCGTCGGCACGCCTGAGAACCCAACAATGCCTTCGTCGAGCAGCAGGCGGACCACTTCGCCCGCGTCGAAGCGTTGCAACAGCACCATCGTCATTGCGCAGTAGATGCCCAGATGCATGCTGACGGTCTGTGCCATGACATGGAACAACGGCAAGGCAATGAGTGTCTTTCCACCGCTGGGGTCGGGTGGCCTGACACGCGTGATGCACAGGATGTTCATGATGATGTTGGCGTGACTCAACTCAGCGCCCTTGGGCCGTCCGGTGGTGCCGGATGTGTAGAGAATGACTGCGGTATCCTCGGAACTGGCCTCGGCACAGAGATGGCTTTCTTCCCGGCCGGCAGTCAGGTCATCAAATGTCGCGACATCCCCGCTCAGTTCAATGCCTTCACCGGGCGTGATGAACCATGCATGTCGACAGGCTTCGACCTGCCGGTATGCTGCCTGGGCGGCCACACCAATATCCATATCGGAGCCGCCATAGGCGATCATCGCCTTGGCGTCAGAGTTATCAAGTTGATAGGCAATTTCGCGACCGCGCAGCAAGGCGCTGACACAGACCACAGTGGCGCCTATTTTCAGGATTCCGTAGTACGCCGTAACGAATTCAGTCCGGCTGGGGCAGACCAGCGCAACATGGTCGCCACGGCCGATTCCCGCCGCTATGAGGCCATTGGCAACCTGGCTGGCCTGCTTCTCGATCTCGCGATAACTCAGACGCACGCCCTGGAAGATCACCGCTTCCCGGTCCGGCCACATCGCAGCCGCGCTCTCCAGATTGGTTGCCAGATTGAACATCGAAGTCCCCTTGCCCTTGGCAGCATCAGCACACAGGATAGCGCCCGCAGTTCCAAAAAACACAGGATGATGAACATGTCGCGTAAGGTCTTGGCGATCGAACGCGATGAAGTCGCGATCCGCCCTGCCCGGCTGACCGACCTGCAAGCCTGTCGTGTGATCGAGGACGATGCCGGCCAGATCTTCTTCGATATCGACATGGCCGAGGTCGATGAAGACCCGCCGCGCTGTCTGGAAGATCTGCAACGCGCCTTCGAGAACGGCCTTCTCTGGGTCGCTGATGATCGCAACGGCGTGCCGGTCGGTTTTGCCCTGACAGAACTGGTCGACAGCAATGTCCATTTGTCGGAGCTGGGTGTCGTCACGGCCATGCAACGCCAGGGTGTCGGCGCCAGGCTGATCGAGGTGATCGCGGAAAATGCACGCCGGAACGGTCACGCCAAGATGACGCTCACGACCTTTCGCGATGTCGCCTGGAACGCACCCTATTACGCACGTCTGGGTTTCACGGTGCAGGAACCCTCGAGTTTCAGTCCCGGCATGAAGCAAGTGTTCGAGAGTAAAAAAGCCCACGGCCTGAACGTCCAGGACCGCGTAGCCATGGTCCGCACATTGTAGCTCTCCGGTGGTGCATGTTACCCTGCACCAGCACTGAATTGGGAGATGTCAGATGCCCGAGTTTATCGAAGGTAATCCTGCGCTGATCGTTGTCGACATCATGGGAACCGGCCGTGCCGAAGACGATGACGGCGGCATCCCCACCATGGGTGGCGAAGAGGAACGGGTCGATCGCGTCATTCCGATGATCGAGGCCGCAAAGGCCAACGGCGTGCCCGTGATCTACATCATCGAGGTACATCGCCCCGACCATGTCGATTTCGGTCGTGAGCTTGATGGCGCCGAGACCGAACATTGCGTCGAAACCCACCCAAACACACGCATCCACGCGCGCCTGCCCTACCAGCATGGGGCCGACTATCTCATCCCCAAACGGCGCTATTCGGCGTTCTTCGGCACCGATCTCGAAATCCTGCTGAAGGGCCTGAAGGCCAACACCCTGATCCTGTGCGGTGGCCTGACCGATGTTTGCGTCCATTACACCTTCGCGGATGCACACCAGAACGACTACTACGCGCGTGTCGTCGAGGACTGTGTCGGGGGCTCCAGTTTCCCGGCCCATGACGCCTCGCTCAACGCAATGGAATATCTCCAGCGCGATGCCCGGTGCAGCCACACCCAGGTGATCGAGGCATTCAACGCACGTTCGCGCAAGGCGGCCTGATACAACGCTTCACAACCGTCCTCCAGCGGGCCACGATGGTCCAACACAAAGGGGGATGGGATGGATTTTTCAGGCAAGCGCGTTCTGGTTACGGGGTCGACACGCGGCATTGGCATCGAGACAGCGCGGGCGTTCATGGAACGCGGCGCGACGGTGGTCGTGCATGGCCGCTCGCAGGGTTCGGTCGATCGGACCGTCGCGGAATTGGGCGGCGGAATCGGCCTTGCCGCCGATCTTGGGTCCCTGACGGAATGCCGCAGACTGATCGATGCGTCGGTTGAAGCACTGGGCGGCCTGGATGTTCTCGTCAACAATGCAGGACTTGGCGACGGTGAAACCTTCGTGGATTCCGACGAAGCACTGTGGCAGGCAACGATGGACATCAACCTGCGCGCACCGTTCTTTCTCACGCAATATGCCCTTCCGGCGTTGCGCGAATCCGGTGGCAACGTGGTCATGGTCTCCTCGGTTTCGGGCCTGATGGGCCATCCCGAAGGAGTTTCTGTCTACTGCACGTCAAAGGGCGGACTCAACAACATGACCCGTGTTCTGGCGCTGGAACTGGCTGACCAGGTCAGGGTCAACGCGATCGCACCAGGCCCGATCGATACCGACATGCACCGCATCCCGGCCCGTGAATCGGGTGACGAGTCCGGCTACTTCGACGCGATCGACAACGCGGTGCCCATGGGCCGGATCGGAGCAGTCCGCGAAATGGCCAACGGCATCCTCTATCTCGCCAGCGATCTTGCGGGTTACACCACAGGCGCCATCCTGTCGCTCGATGGCGGCATGGCGGCCGGCCACTAGAGCCCGATCGGCTCGGTTCGACCTGACATGACCCTGCTCTGAAACGGACAAACCATGACCGGGTTCCCCAACCTCTTTTCGCCTATCACCGTGGGGTCGCGGACCTTCCGCAATCGCATCTTTTCGACCGGGCATATGACATGCCTGCTGAATGATGACCTCGTGCCCGATGAACGGTTTGTCGCCTATCACGAGTCACGCGCCCGGGGTGGCGCCGGCCTGATCATCATGGAGGCAGCACGCATCCATGAGACCGGCGGACACCGCAATCTCGATGTTTCAAGTGATGATGCCATTCCCGGCCTGCGCCGGGTCGGCGAAGCCGTACAAAAACATTGCTGTGCAATCTTCGGCCAGCTGGGCCATTCCGGCGCCTATGGCGTGACGACCGGAGATGGCAGTCTGGGTGTCTCTTATGCCCCATCCCAGGCAAAATCGTCGCGCTCGCACAATATCTCTCGGGAACTGCCGCTTTCACTGATCCATGAATACGTCGCGGCTTATGGTTCGGCGGGCGGACGCATGAAAAAGGCAGGACTGGACGGCGTGGAGATCCTGGCGAGTCACGCCCTTCTGCCCGCACAATTCCTCAATCCGGCGATGAACTGGCGCACGGATGCCTATGGCGGCAGCCTCGAAAACCGCATGCGGTTCCTACGCGAGATCATTGCCAGCGTGCGCGACAACATCGGCCCGAACACCGTGCTGGGCCTTCGTATTTCTGCCGACGAACTCCAGGAGGAGGGCAACAGTCCCGATGAACTGCTGGAAGTCTGCCGCCTGGTCGGCAACGAAGGTGCGCTCGACTACCTCAACGTCATCGCGGGTTCGATGATCGGACTGAAAGGTTCGATCCACGTCGTTCCGCCCATGAACATCGAGGCCGGTTATCTGGCACCCCATACCGAGGCGGTGAAGAAGCTGGTTCCGATACCGGTGTTCGTTGCTGGCAGGATCAACCAGCCCCAGGAAGCCGAGCGCGTCCTGAAATCGGGCCAAGCCGACATGATCGGCATGACACGGGCCCAGATCGCCGACCCTGAAATGGCGAACAAGGCCCGCGAAGGTCGTCTGGACGATATCCGGGCCTGTATCGCCTGCAACCAGGCCTGCATCGGGCACATGCAGATGGGAATCGGAATTTCCTGCATCCAGCGCCCCGAAACAGGGCGTGAACTCGATTATGAGCAAAAACCTAAAACCACATCGCCCAGAACCGTGCTGGTTGCCGGTGGTGGCCCAGCCGGCATGAAAGCCGCGGCGGTGGCGGCCGAACGCGGCCACAAGGTGATCCTGTGCGAGGCTTCACCACGGCTCGGCGGACAAGCGCTTCTGGCCCAGGAACTACCCGGGCGGGCCGAGTTCGGCGGAATCGTGACCAATCTTGCACACGAGATGCAGGTCCATGGTGTCGAAGTCCGCATGGAGACGCAGGTTACACTCGAACTGATTAAGTCCATCGAAGCTGGCGCAGTGATCCTGGCAACCGGCGCCACACCCCACAAACCGGCACTCGAAGGCCAGGAGGACGCCCATGTTGTCGATGCCTGGCAGGTTATCCGGGGCGAAGCCAATGTCGGCGGCCGGGTCGTCATTGCCGACTGGCGATGCGACTGGGTTGGTCTGGGTCTTGCCGAAAAGTTGGCGCGCGACGGCTGCAAGGTCACCCTGGCGGTCAATGGTTATACGCCGGGCCAGATGATCCAGATGTACGTCCGCGACCGCTGGATCGGCGACCTGCACAAGCTCGGCGTCGAAATCATCCCCTATGCCCGGCTGTTCGGCGCCGATGCGACCAGCGCCTATCTGCAGCATGTCACCAGCGGCGAAGCAATCATTGTCGACGATGTCGACACCGTGGTGACCGCAATGGGCCATCTTCCCGTCACCGTCCTGGCCGATGCCCTCGAAGACTGGAGCGGGGACGTGCTGATGGCCGGCGACTGCCTGTCGCCAAGAACCTGTGAAGAGGCCGTTCTGGAAGGGATGAAGGCCGGTTTCGAGGTCTGACGCCCGGCTACCACCCGATCAAGCAAGGATTAGGCGATGAAGGTTCTGGTAACGGGTGCCGCGGGCGCCATTGGCCGTGTGCTGCGTGATGGCATTGCAGGGCGCTATGATCTGGTCCGCCTGACCGACCGGGTCGAGATGGCTCCTGCCCGCCAGGGCGTGGAGGTCGTTCAGGCCGAACTGACCGACATGGACGCCGTATGCGCCGCGATGGAAGGCATGGATGCCGTGGTTCACCTGAGCGCCATCGCTTTCGAGAACGAGTGGGACGCCATTCTTCCAAACAACATCGCAGCGACCTACAACGTGATTGAGGCTGCACGGCGGTGCGGTGCCAGACGGATCGTCTTTGCCAGTTCCAACCACGCGATCAGTTTCTACCGCCGCAGCCAGTTGATCGACCATACCGTGCCGCACCGTCCCGACACACGGTACGGTTTGACCAAGGCCTTCGGCGAAGACCTGGGAAGCCTTTATGTCGACAAACACGACATGCAGTTCTTCAGCATGCGGATCGGGTCGTTCCAGCCCGAGCCCAGGGAAGCGCGCCAACTAGCCACATGGCTGAGCCATGGTGACATGACCCGGCTAGTGACCACCGGTCTGGAAACACCCGAACTGCGTTTTGCTCCGGTCTATGGCATCTCGCGCAACACCCGCACGTGGTGGGACAACAGCCTGGCCTACAGCCTGGGGTACGATCCCCAGGACAACGCAGAGGATCACGCCGAGCGGCTGCTGTCGGCTGACCCACCGGAACCAGGTGGTCCGGTCGCTCACACCTTCCAGGGCGGTATTTTTCCCGAGATGGAATTCGACGGAGATCTCGATTCGATCCCCTGAGTTCTTCAGTTGATCCCGGTGGCCGAACCCAGCAACAGGCCAATCTCGCCATGCACGACGAGATCGGCGTGGGCATCAAGTTCCGTCGGATCGCGGTTCACGATTACCAGAGTGGCGCCATTGCGCTTGGCGAAGGTCGGAAACGCTGCCGCGGGATAGACCAACAGGGACGACGCCATTGCAAGAAAGAGGTCGCAGCCCAAGGTGGCCTGTTCTGCACGTTCCATAGCGTCTTGCGGCATGGCCTGACCGAACGAGATGGTCGCCGATTTCACGATACCGCCACAGACTGTGCAGAGCGGAAGTTCCTCGCGCTCGAGGAATGCCTCACGAATGGGTGCGATCTCGTAACGCTCGCCGCAATCAAGACAACGGGCGTAGGTCGC
>JABIUG010000179.1 GCA_018700655.1 Rhodospirillaceae bacterium
TCTTCGTCAATCTCGATGACGACGCCAAACCGATGCACGAATGGGCGCCAGGCTTTGAAGATTGCGTGCGCCAATGGTTCCCCGACGTCGAGGATGTCCGGGTTGCGAGCCAGAAGGATTTCGACATCGCGGCCAACTGGAAGGTCGTGGTCGAGAATGCGATCGAGGGTTATCACTTCCCCAATTCCGGCCCGGTGCACCGCGAGCTGTGTGACATCATCGACCTGCCGGGCACCCAGCTTCAGATCCACGAGAACTGGCTCGCCATCATCTCGCCGCCCGGCGAGAACAAGGGTGATGTCTACCCCTGGCCCAGGGAAGGCGAGAGTGAGCTGACGGGTTACTTCATCACGCTCTTCCTGTGGCCCGACTGGATCATCTACTACTGGCCGCACATGGACATGATCTCGACCTTCCTGATGCGCCCGACCGGCGGTGAAGGTACTGTCGTCGAGAACGCCTATTACAACGTGCCCGGTCGTGGCGACGATGAAACCACCCGCGGGGCCGTGGAATGGTTCAACGATCGCCTGGGCCCTGAGGACAAGGACCTCAACGAAGGTGTTCAGCGCGGCATCCGTTCGAAAGGATACTTCCAGGGCCGCCTGTTCGCCCAGAAAGGCGAGTCCGGCGGCAGCGAACACTGCGTCCACGCTTTCCAGTCCTGGGTGAAGGACGCGCTGCTGGGGTAATGCGATACCTGCTCGCTCACCCAACAGCGATGTCATCCTGGCCGACCAGCAGGAGAGCCGGGAACGCGACCGGAAAGTGCCAGACGCGCGAAATCCCGGATTGCCTCGCGGGGAAATGCAGAGGTTGATTCTCGGGACGTCTTGACCCTCGCTGGCCCCTGTTTACCAAGACCGTGTATACACTGTGTGTGACCGGATGCCGGTGGTGAGAAGGAGAAGAGCTTTGGCAGTTACCAGCAACGAAGAGCGCGAGATCATCCAGACCTTGCTGAGAAATTGCAGCAACAGCACCACGGACATGGTGCCTGATGTCGGATTTGGTCCCGTTTCCAACTACACCGATCCCAACCGCCTGAAACAGGAGATCGATGTTCTCTTCCGTCAGTTTCCGATCATTGTTGGCCACGTCGGACAGCTCGCTGAGCCGGGCCAGTTTATCACGCACAACGAAACCGGCGTGCCCATCCTGGTGACGCGCAACCGGAAGGGCTCACTCAAGGCGTTCATGAACGTGTGTCGCCACCGGGGCATGCGCGTTGCAAATGAGCTCTGTGGCAAGGCTGCCATGTTCACCTGTCCCTATCACAGCTGGAACTATGATCTTGATGGGCGGTTGCGCGGCATGCCACAGCCCAACGGTTTCGAGAGCATCGATGAGGAGAGCCTCGGGCTTGTTGCGCTGCCAGTCGGCGAACGGTTCGGACTGGTCTGGGTCAGACCCTCGGTTGGCGACGAAGCCTTTGATCTCGATGCCTGGCTTGCTCCCATGGCAAACCAGCTCGAGTCGCTCGATCTGGGCGACCATGTGGTCTTCCGGGCCTGGTCGGTTGAATCCGACATGAGTTGGCGCCTGGCTCTGGAAGGCTTTCTGGAATCCTATCATTTCTGCTCAGCGCACAAACACACGGCCTGCGCTGGTTATCTCGATAATCAGAGCGTCTTCCGGGATCTCTATCCGCACGTCCGGCATGCGGTGCCGCTGCCCAAGGCTCTGGAAATGGAAGGGCAGGCGCCTGAAGTCTGGAACTACCGGCCCAACTTCATGACGCAGAACTATCTGTTCCCCTGCAACTTCGTCCAGGTCATGACCGACCATGTCTACATCCACTCGATCTTTCCCAAGGGATCGGGTTCCTGCGTGTTCCAGTGCATGATGCTTGTGCCCGAAGCGCCCGAAACGGAAAAAGCCGAACGCTACTGGAACCGCAACTACAAGGTCGTTGAGACGGTCTTCGGGGAAGATTTCGAAATCGGACAGAAGGTTCAGGCCGGGCTGGAAACGGGGGCCAACGAGCACTTTGTATTCGGTCGTTACGAGCGTGGCCTTCACCTTGCCCAGAAGGCGATTGATGATGCACTGGAGGGCCGTCTTACTGCTTGTCACGGCGCTGCCGCATTGTGAGGGCCCAGCGGGCATTCTACCATTTCACCGATCTGCAGGAGCCATGAACAAGCCGGGCAACACGCACACCTCCATCGTGGATGACCGCGAGGCAAAACGCTCTATCGGCCGGTCCGTGCACGATCATGGTGCGGCTCAGATCGATATGCTGGCGCTGCGGGCCTATCGGTTGGGCCGCGTGCAGGAACAATTGCAGGTGCTGGATGCCGCCGGTGCGTTGTTCGCCGAACCCAACCACATCCGTTATGCCACCGGGGTGCGCAACATGCAGCCTTGGTCGATGCATACCAGCTTCCGCACGACCTTCATTCCGGCCCAGGGCAAGGCGACCGCTTTCGAGTATGGCGGTTCCGAACATCTTGCGACCGGGCTGGAAACCATCGGCGAGGTTCGCCAGGCGCCGCCTCTGTTCTTTTCCGAACGTAACCGCGAGACCGGTGAACTCGACGGCCGGATCGCTGCATGGGCAGCTGAAATCGCTGAGCTGACACGTGCCGCCGGCGGCACCCGTCTGGCGATCGACCGTCATGTCGATCATTTCTCCGCGCTTGCGCTGGAAGCGGCCGGGCTCGATCTCGTCTCGGCGGCCCGTGCGCTCACGCTCGCACAATCGATCAAGTCGAAGGAAGAACTGCTCTGTCTCGGCGCTTCCATCTCGGTTGCCGAGGCTGCGATCCATCGCCTGCGTGAAGCGCTGGAGCCGGGCATGACCGAGATTGAGCTGTGGGCGATTCTCGAAGGCACCAATGCCGAGATGGGCGGCGAATATCTCGATACCCGTCTGCTTTCGTCGGGCGGGCGGACCAATCCCTGGTTCCAGGAAGCAACCGACCGGGTGGTGCGACCTGGCGATCTGGTTGCGCTCGACACCGACATGATCGGGCCGTTCGGTTATGACGCCGATATCAGCCGGACGTTTCTGACACCGCCCAACCGGCCGACCGGTCAGCAGATGGAGCTTTACCAGCTTGCCCATGAACAGCTGCAGCACAATCTGGAGCTGATGCGTCCGGGCACGACCTTCCGCGAAATGTCGGAAGCCAGCTACATCCTCCCTGACAAATACCGCGAGCAGGAGATGGTGATGGTCTGGCACGGTGTCGGCCTGACCGGCGGTGCGCCCAACATCGTCGCCAAACGGTACCTCACCGAATACAGCGATGACGGTCCGGTCGAGCCTGGCCTGGTGCTGTGCTGTGAAGCCTATGTCGGGGAACTCGGCGGGGCTGAAGGCGTCAAACTCGAACAATGCGCCGTCGTCACCGAAACCGGCTACAGCCTGCTCACGACCTTCCCCTTCGAGGAAGATCTGTTGGGCCGGCAGATATGACCTCGCCGGATTTCTCTAACTGAATGAGACTGGAGCCCCGAGGGAGTTCAGATTGTATGCAACGGAAAGGTTGGCGTTCCACTTTCACGATCTGGGAACGGGCTGCCTTCTTTGTGTGCATTGTTGGCGCGATTGCTGGGACGGTTGCGGTGCTTTCCGGATTGGCCTCGTTACATGTTTGGCTCAATGATGATTCACGGGTTTTTCTGAATCCGATGGAGACGCGTCTGACAGAAGAGCCGAAGCGTCTGGCAGGCATGTCTCTTTCGGAGGTCAGCGCCGCCGACAACTGGACGACTATCTGTGTGATATCAAATGTGGGCGGTTTGGGGCTTTTCAAAAGTCATCGGATTGACCCCTTCGTCCATTATGCAGACCTGAGAGGTTATCCGTTACAGCACTTTGACCCGCATGAACCGGTTACCTTTCGAATTGGTTACGTCGACCGATTCCTGCCACCCGGTTACGGAGTTGTGGTGCTTCTCGATAACAATGAAGTAGTCGATTACATGCGTTTTGAGGAATCAGACGACCTCCGCTTGTGGCCCGGTTGCACAGAGGATGAATTGGTGTTTCGGTGGATCGACAATGCCCATGAGTGTTTCTCGGATTGCCGGTATGTAGGCTCAGGACTTTATCTTGATAGTGGACCTTGATGCCGCCTTAGTTCTGATCGAGGAAGACCTGCTGGGCTGGCAGATTTAGGAGTGGCTTCGTAATGTCCCGACAAGCCCCCGATCTCGGCCGCTTCGACGCCGATCCCGATCGTTCGTTCAACATGCCGGCGGCCTATTACACGGACCCGGAGATTTTCGAGCGCGAGAAAGAGGCGATCTTCTTCAAATCCTGGCGCTTCGTCGGGCACGTCACGGAGATGCCCGAGACCGGGGATTATCTCACCCAGGATATCTGTGGCGAAAACGTCTTTGTCGTGCGCGATGGGGCTGGCGATATCAACGGCTTCTACAATGTCTGCCAGCATCGCGCCCATGAACTGGTGCGTGGTAGGCGCGGCAATGTGAAGGCGGTCATCACTTGCCCCTATCACGCCTGGGCCTATGGCCTGGATGGCGCGCTCAGGACCGCGCGTTTCTCAGAGAAGGTCGCAGGCTTCGACAAATCGGACTTTGGCCTGTCACCGATCCGCGTGGAAATCTTCTGCGGCTTTGTCTTCGTCAATCTCGATGCCGAAGCCAAAACCATCCGGGAATGTGCACCGGGTTTCGAGGAAACCTTCCGCGCCCAGGTACCCGATCTCGATCGCATGGTCTGGGTCGATCAGGCCAACTTCGACATTGCGGCGAACTGGAAGGTCGTCGCCGAGAATGGCCTGGACGGTTACCACGTCTTTCTTTCGGGCCCGGCCCACAAGGCGCTGGGCGAGTTGATGGACGGCCACAACCTCGACATGACGACCCATGAGGGCTGGGCCAAGCTTCACGCCCATGCCGGCACCGGTGACAACAAGGCCTATGGCTACAACACGGGAACCGGCCAGACCGACGAATACGTCACCATGATGCTGTGGCCCGACCTACTGCTCTTCACGCTGCCCGGTGCCAACGGTGTCTGGAGTTTCCTGATGGCGCCTGAAGGCCCCGAACGCACGCGCGAAGAGGTCGCCGCCTACATGCCCGACGGCGCCGAGATGGACGCTGCGACGAAAGAGGCCGTGCGTTACATGAACGAAGTCCTGGGCCCGGAAGATGTCGGCCTCAATACTGGTGTCCAGAAGGGCCTCAACTCGCGCGGTTACCGCCAGGGCCGACTGATGGTCGACGAGGCGCGCAGCGACATGAGTGAACACACCATCCATTTCGTCCAGCTCCAGACTCTGAAGGCGCTCGGGGATGTGCCCTGACCGGCGACGCCAAGCGAAACGGCAGGATTGGCGGCCTCTTCAAGGCGGCGGCGCAACTCTTCATCGCTGGTGCCATGACGCTGTTTTTGGCCTTCGCCTATCTGGTCTGGGATTCCGGGCCACTGGAGCTGTCCGATCGAGCCGAAGCATTCATGCTGAATCTGTCGTCTTATGATGGCGTCGATGCTGGAGCCTTGGGTCTCTCAAGCGATTGGAATGTTGTTTGCAAGACCGGGGCGTATCTCAACGTCTCGAGCATTTATGAGCCAGACGATACAGGCTGGCGCATTTTTGACCCTGAAGAA
>JABIUG010000180.1 GCA_018700655.1 Rhodospirillaceae bacterium
AAAACTCCAGCCGGCCCATCAGCATGCCGACACAAAGCAGCAGTTTGGCTGTATCTGGCAGGCTCGAATAATTGCCCGATGGGCCTATCACGGGGCCCAGGCCGGGGCCGATGTTGCCGAGCGCGGCAGCGGCACCCGAAGCACTGGTGATGAAGTCGAGGTCATGTGCCGCCAGACCTGCCGTAAGCAGGAAAAACCCGGCGATGAAGATGACCACGAAAGTCGTCACCGATTGCGCGACGTGATCGCTGATCTGGACATTGTTGTAATGGGCGACAAAGACGCCGTGCCGCTGGGTCAGGCGGCGCAACTGCATGTAGATCGTTGCCGCCAGGACATGGACCCGAAACATCTTGATGCCGCCGGCAGTCGATCCGGTACAACCGCCCAGAAACAGCAGGATGAAAAACAGGGCCGTGGCAAAGCCGCCCCAGGAGCTGAAATCCTCGGTCACGTAACCGGTGCTGGTCGCGATTGCGATGACGTTGAACGAAACCTCGCGCAGCAGGGTCCAGAACGATGTCGTGTCATGGGCCGCGAGCACGCGCTGGAGCATCAGAAGAGCAATCGCGCCGATCACGATGGCGGCAAACAGACGGACCTGAACATCACGCCACAACGGCACAAACCGGCCGCGCGCCATCTGCATGTAGATGACGAAGGGCAGGGCGCCCGAAACCATGAAGACCATGGCGATGATCTCGATCCGGGTGCTGTTGAAGACAGCAAGCGAACTGTCATGGGTCGAGAACCCCGCGGTCGAGACCGTGGTCATGGCATGGGTCAGGGCATCGAAGGACGACATGCCGGCAACCCAGTAGGAAAGAAAACAGAGCACGGAAAAGAACGCATAGATCGTCGTGATGACAACGGCGATGCGCGCGGTGCGCGGCAGCATCTTTTCCTGATCCGACGATTCCGTGCTGAACAGCTGCATGCCCGCGATGCGCAACATCGGCAGCACGGCAACCGCTGTGACGATGATACCAATGCCGCCCATCCATTGCAGCAGGGCGCGCCATAACAGGATGCCGGTGGGGCGCGATTGCAGTTCCGTCATCACGGTCGAGCCGGTGGTGGTGAGGCCTGCGGTGGCCTCGAACAGGGCATCGACATAGTCGAGCCCCGGATCGGCGAAGGCGAACGGAAGTGCCGCAAAGGCACACAGGATGACCCAGGCGACCGTCGTCAGCAGAAAGGCCTGGCGCACGGTCAGGCCACTACCGCCGGTCCGGTTGGTCAGGAACAGCGCCATGCCGACGAAAAGTGTCAGGAACCCCGCGCCCAGGAAAACCTGCCAATCGTCGTTGCCCTCGATCAGGTCGGCGATCATGGGCAGGAACATGGCAAGCGCCAGGGTGGCAAGCAGGATGCCGGCGACTTGCAGGATGGGTCTGAAATCAATCACGCGCGAATGCCGCCCTCAGGCTGCTGATACCCGCGATGATGAGAGGCGCGCATGATCGTGTCCAGCAGGCAGGCCGCCATGACGGCCATGCCCGATCAGGACATCTCCGAAGTCGTCGGGTTGCCTATATGCGAGAGGAACTCGCGCCGGGTCGCAGATTTCGTCCGGAAATCACCCAGCATGCGGCTTGTGACCATGGTGACGCCGGTCTTGTGGATGCCGCGCGTTGTCATGCAGTGGTGGGTCGCCTCGACCACGACGCCGACGCCGCGGGGCTCGAGCGCGGTGTTGATTGTGTCTGCGATCTTTGCGGTCAGGCGCTCCTGAATCTGCAGGCGCTTGGCAAAGACCTCGACCATGCGGGCCAGTTTCGAGATGCCGACCACGCGTGAGCGCGGCAGATAGGCGATGTGACAACGCCCGATGACCGGCGCCATGTGATGTTCACAGTGGGACTCGAAGCGGACGTTGCGCAGCGCAACCATCTCGTCATAGCCATCGGTCTCATCAAAGGTGCGGCCCAGAATTCCGGCGGTGTCGACATCATAGCCGGAGTACCATTCCTCATAGGCGCGCACGACACGGCTTGGCGTATCGAGCAGACCCTCGCGGTCGGGATCGTCCCCGGTCCAGCGGATCAGCGTGCGAACGGCGGCTTCGGCTTCTTCCCGCGGCGGCCTTCCGGTCTTGGTCGACTCATCTGTCACGATGCAACAATCCCCTGCGCAACATTCCCCTGCATGGCCCGCCTCGGGGCGGGTTGCGTGTCTTACCCCGCCGCAGGCTGCGGTTCAATTGACGCGGCGTGCTTCGTGCGGGCTGTCGAGCGAGAAGGCGGGCACGACCGCATCGAAGGCCTCACCCGATGCCGCCTGCATCTGGTAGGTGCCTGCCATGATGCCCGATGGCGTGCTGAGCGGCGTGCCCGACGTGTATTCGAAGGCTTCGCCCGGCTTCAGCACCGGTTGTTCTCCGACCACACCGGGGCCCTGGACCTCATGAATCTGGCCCAGGCCGTCGGTGATCTTCCAGTGGCGGGTCAGAAGCTGGACCGTTTCGGCGCCTTCGTTGGCGATCGTGACCTGATAAGCCCAGACGAAATGGCCCTTTTCGGGCTCTGACTGGTGATCGAGATAGACCGGATTGACCGTGACACGAACACTGCGGGTGGTTTCTTCATACATCGGCCGGTCTCCCTGAATTGGTCATTCCCGTGGCGTCACAGTTGATCGCACGGGACTCACAGGCGTATAGATCACCCTGATGCGGGTGTGGTTCAATGGTAGAACGAAAGCTTCCCAAGCTTTAGACGAGGGTTCGATTCCCTTCACCCGCTCCAACCATTCCCCGGCAGGCTACGACGTCTCGCAGTGCACGGATGTTCCCTGCCAGACGTCATCTGGCACGTCACGGCGTTTCATCGCCTCGATGACCGTACCGTCGGCGCCAAGCCGGCGGCAGGGATCCAGCCCCAGCGCAAAGAAGATACGCAAGATCTCGAGATAGTCGCTGGTGTGGGCGTGATAGGGGCCATCCGGGTTCATCTCGACCCCGCTGACGGACTTTTGCACGATGCCCGAAGGGATTGCTTCGGGATGGTTCTCATCCAGGCGTTTTTCGATGAGCAGGCGCACAAGGCCCGAATCGGCATTGTTAACGGCGCCATGGAAGATTGGGTCGTCGGCAGGCAGGCCATGTTCGAGCAGCAGTGCCCAGGTTGCCAGCCGCTCATGTTCGGCGGTCGAGCCCTCCGCCAGTTCCCCCTTTTATCTGATTTGCACGGATCGCCTTGAGTGGCATTAAAGCCCTGTTTCATTGGGGTTTCCTGCATTCATTGATTGTTCTGGATTTCTTTCG
>JABIUG010000181.1 GCA_018700655.1 Rhodospirillaceae bacterium
GCGGTGCAGTTGACCGCCATGGGCTTCGCCCGCACCCTTGTTTCGCACCTGCGAAGAGGCGTTCCCCCGAAATGGCTCTGCTGTGAGACACCCATGACCCAGTTACTGACCGTCCCGGCCGCCCATGGTCTCGCTGTTCCGCTCCAGGCAGGCGCCAGCCTGCGCGTGGTCAACACGCCTGGTACCCAGGTGGTCGACACCTGGGCCTTTCCCGATGGCGTGGACGGCGAGTTTCTCTCGATGGAACATTGTCGCGAGGTGCTGCAACGGATCGTCTTCGAACCCGGCGACATGCTGGTGACCAATCGCTATCGGCCTCTTCTGGAGATCACCGGGGATACTTCGCCGGGCGGTCACGACACGCTGATCGCGGCCTGTAGTGCCGCGATGTACCGCCATGCCGGCGCCGGCGATGACCATGCCAATTGTGCCGACAACCTTGCCGCGGCGCTGGCCGGTCACGGTCGTTCCTGTCCGGGAACACCCGCACCCTGGAATCTTTTCATGCAGGCGCCGGTCATCGATGGTCACCGGATCGCCTATGTCCGGCCGACCGCCAAACCCGGAGATTATGTTGCGATCAAGGCCCTGATGGATTGCCTGATGGTGTTCTCGGCATGTCCGGATGACGTCTATCCGACCAACGGGGGAGACGGCACGCCGCGGGATGTCTTGATCGAGTTGGATTGACGCGGCAAAGCCCGGCATCGGATACTCATCTCGCAAGCGCGAAATGAAAGGTTGCAGCAGATGACCGAGTTGCCCGGAGATTGGCGCGAGCTGGCGCAAAAGGAGCTGAAAGGCGGATCGCCTGACGATCTCGTCCGGCAGACCCCTGAGGGCATCGCCGTCAAACCGCTCTACACTGCGGCTGACCTCGAAGCACTGCAGGAACTCGACACCCTGCCTGGCGTAGCGCCCTACATGCGCGGCGTGCGTGCAACGATGTACACCAACCGGCCCTGGACGATTCGCCAATATGCCGGGTTCTCGACCGCCGAGGAGTCGAATGCGTTTTATCGCCAGGCTCTGGCCGGCGGCCAGAAGGGCCTTTCGGTCGCTTTCGATCTGGCGACCCATCGCGGCTATGACAGCGACCATCCCCGTGTTGTGGGCGACGTCGGCAAGGCTGGCGTGGCGATCGACAGCGTCGAGGACATGAAGATCCTGTTCGACGGGATCCCGCTTGATCAGATGTCGGTCTCGATGACCATGAACGGTGCCGTCCTGCCCGTACTGGCGATGTTCATTGTTGCGGGTGAGGAGCAGGGGACGAGCCAGGATCAGCTTTCGGGCACGATCCAGAACGATATCCTCAAGGAGTTCATGGTCCGTAACACCTATATCTATCCGCCCGAACCCAGCATGCGGATCGTTGCCGATATCATTGCCCACACGGCCGCCAACATGCCGCGCTACAACTCGATCTCGATCAGCGGCTATCACATGCAGGAAGCCGGGGCGACGGCGGTTCAGGAGCTTGCGTTCACGTTGGCCGATGGCGTCGATTACGTTCGCGCCGCGCGCTCGCGCGATCTCGATATCGACGCTTTTGCTCCGCGCCTCTCGTTTTTCTTTGCGATCGGCATGAACTTTTTCATGGAGGTCGCCAAGCTGCGCGCCGCGCGTCTGCTCTGGGCTCGCCTGATGGAGCCGTCTGAGCCCAAGAAGCCGCAATCGTCGATGTTGCGAACCCACTGCCAGACATCAGGCGTCTCGCTGACCGAACAGGACCCTTACAACAACATCGTGCGCACCGCCTATGAAGCGATGGCCGCCGTACTGGGGGGCACGCAGAGCCTTCACACCAACAGCTTCGATGAGGCCCTGGCTCTGCCAAGCGATTTCGCGGCGCGCATTGCCCGCAACACCCAGCTCATCCTCTCGGAAGAAACCGGCGTTACCGATGTCGTCGACCCACTGGGTGGTAGCTATTACGTCGAGGCGCTGACCGCCTCGCTGGTTGCCGAAGCCCAGACCCTGATCGACGAGGTCGAGGCCTTGGGCGGCATGACCAAGGCGATCGAAGCCGGCATGCCCAAGCTGCGCATCGAA
>JABIUG010000021.1 GCA_018700655.1 Rhodospirillaceae bacterium
ACGCCCTGGATCCGTGTGTTCTTCGGTGTCTATCGCACGCCGGCACAGTACCAGGACGCCGACAGGAACGCCGCAGCCATCAAAGAACTGGGCGAGACCTATGCGATACTCGACCAGCACCTGGAAGGTCGGGCCTTTGTTGCCGGCGACCACCTGACCATGGCCGACATTCCCGTCGGCATGTCGCTGTGGCGCTATTACCAGTTGGACATCACCCGCCCCTCGATGCCCAACATCGAACGCTGGTACGCCACGCTGCAGGAACGCCCGGCCTATCGGGCCACGGTAATGTCGGACTTCAGCAGCCTGAAAGACACGCTGATCCCCGGACAAGGGCACTGAGGAAAGCTAAGGCCAGACGAGCGCATCACCTGGAATTTTATCTTCCAATACATCACTGGACCACTCGACGAATTTGCTAGTACCGGCATTGACCATGACCGAAAACCGATCGGCAGCGTCATCGCCTCCGGCCAATCCACGCATCGAGCCACCGCCAAAACGAAATAGTGTCACCAACATCGGCTGTTCCTGATCCGTGCAGATCAGCAACCCCTCGAAGATAGCCAGAGATGTCGACATATCGCCTTCAAGCACGCCTATACATGTGACGGCATCCGTCAAATCTTCGTCACGTCCAATCGAAAGCAGGTGCTCGGTATTCGTCTCGTTGACCTCTTCCTCGAGCAAGGTATCCAAAATGAAACCGGCCAGTTGCTGCTTGTTGGCCAGCACAAGTGTCAACTTGCCGCTGCCCTCTAAGAGGGCCTCACCGACAAAGACGTTCTCGCTGTCGGCATAACGTCCAGTAGCATCGTAGCGGGCATCGAAAATACCTGACCCACCATTTGTACTGCACGATTGGAGTATGACTGTGGCGGCGGCGAGCCAAAGGAGGCACCAGTTGCTTCCCGAGGAGCCGCCCGGTTTCATTTTTCCGGCGTATCCCAGAACCGGACCGGCTTGCCGCCCGCCTCGGCAGCCAGCTTACCGTCACGCATGGCGGTGTGGCCGCGGATGATGGTGGCCATGGGCCAGCCGGTGACGTCCATGCCGTCGAACGGGGTCCAGCCGCTCTTGGTGTGCTGGTCGGCGGCATTGATCGTGCGTTTTGCCTTGAGATCAACCAGGGTGAAATCGGCGTCGTAACCCACGGCGATGCGGCCCTTACCGCGTATGTTGTAGATCCGTTGCGGACCGTAGCAGAGCAGGTCAATCACGCGCTCGAGCGTTAACCGGCCCTCGGCGACATGGTTCAGCATCAAGGGCAGGATGGTCTGCACGCCCGGCATGCCGCTGGGGCTTGCCGGGTAGGTCTGCTCCTTTTCCTCTTTGGTATGGGGAGCATGGTCGGAGCCGAGCACATCGACAATGCCCTGGTTGATCCCGGCCCACAGGCCGGCCTGATGGCGGGCTTCGCGGATCGGCGGGTTCATCTGGGCGTAGCCGCCCAGACGCTCGTAACAATCCGGCGCCGTCAGCGTCAGATGCTGTGGCAGGCATTCAACCGTGGCGACATCCTTGACGGTGCCCAGGAACGCGATCTCTTCGGCGGTCGTGATGTGGAGCACGTGGACCGGTCGGTTGGCTTCACGCGCCAGCGCCACGATCCGTTTGGTTGCACGCAGGGCGGTCTCGACATCACGCCAGACCGGGTGCGCGCGGGCATGGCCTTCTTCCTCGGCCAGGTGTTTGCGTTCGACCAGGCGCGGTTCGTCCTCGGCATGGATCGCGACACGCCGCCTGCCATGTGCCAGCACCGAAGCGATCGCGGTATCTTCGTCGACCAGCAAACCGCCGGTCGAACTGCCCATGAACAGTTTGACGCCGCAGCAGCCCGGAAGCTGTTCCAGTTCGGCGAGGTCATCATGGTTGTCGAGTGCTGCCCCGATGAAAAAGGCGTGGTCGCACCACATACCCTCGGCACGTTTCAGCTTGTCGTTAAGAGCGTCCGCCGTGACCGTGGCAGGTTTGGTGTTGGGCATCTCGAACACTGCCGTGACACCACCGGCAACGGCCGCGCGTGAGCCGTGGGCAAGGTCTTCCTTGTGTTCGTTGCCGGGTTCACGGAAATGGACCTGGGTATCGATCACACCGGGCAGCACGGTCAGGCCGTCTGCCTCAAACACCTCACCGGCTGACGATTCGGCAAGGTCACCGATAGCCGCAATCCGACCGTCACGGACTCCGACGGAGGTTTCAGCCTGCCCTGAAGGGGTCATGACCCTGCCGCCGCGGATCACAAGATCAAAGGTCTCAGCCACTGGTCACTCCCACCATCTCTTGATTGATGTTGTACCCTAGCGCGGTCGGCTTGCGTTGCCCATCGCCGCTGCGATCAACGCTGTAATGAGAACGAATTTTCGTGATCGGCGGGCCGCTTCACACCCATTGGCTGTGGGGCCGCGCTGTGTGTGCTTCTCAGAGCCTGAAGAGACAAGAATACCGCGACCGAGGCTTGCGCACAGTGACGCCACATGTCCAAACTCTTGGCGTAGCTGGAGACTGTGCCATGGCGATCCTCACGACCTGCATCGGTGCCTATCCCAAGCCGGCCTACGTTCCACGGATGCGCTGGTTCCACGATGTTGCCCAGGTCGGTGACGCCGACGCCGAGGCGCTTTCGCGATCAGAACGCACCGCCATCTTTGACCGCGCAACACAGGAAGTGGTTGCCGAACAGGCTGACATCGGGATCGATATTCCGACCGATGGCGAAATCCGCCGGGCCAACTACATCCATTACCACTGCAGCCATCTCGATGGATTTGATCCCGACACACAGATCGAAACGACGATGCGCAATGGCGCCTATGTCGATATCGTCCCGGCCTTCACCGGTAAGGTCGCCCCGCGCGAACCCTTCCTGATCCGCGATTGGGAGATCGCTCAGGCAGCGACCGACAAGCCGGTCAAGATCACCGTGCCGGGACCCCTGACAATCTCCGACTCAACGGCAAACACCTTCTACAGGGATCGCGAGTCCTGGTGTGCCGATTTGGCAGATGCCCTGAACGTCGAAATCAGGCGCCTGGCCGATGCCGGTTGCAGCCACATACAGGTCGATGAACCCCTGTTTGCGAGGTTGCCGGGTGAAGCGCTGGCATTCGG
>JABIUG010000022.1 GCA_018700655.1 Rhodospirillaceae bacterium
ACGCCGCGCGAGCCGGCATCGTCGTTGGGGCTCCAGCCGAAGCCGGGGTCAAAGAAACCGGCGTAATGTACCCGAAACTCGCCGACCAGCGTGTCGTAGGCGACCATCTCGGCAGCATGGCCGGGTGGCACCTTGACCCGCTCTCGTGTCGCCAGGATGTAGAAGTCGTTGGGATTGAGAATCAGGCCTTCAGCATTGCGTTCGTGGATCGGCTCCCAGAAATCGGCAGGGTCCAGCACATCCTTGCGGTCGACATCGATCACGTCGCTATGCTGTTTTGCCTTGTAGCCGACCAGCGAACCGCTGCCCTCGCCTTGCAGGTCTAGCGAAAAGGCGATCGAGTCGTCACGAATTGTGCCTGCACCCTCGGGCGTGTCTATCAAACGATAGCGTTTGTGCAGTTCCTTCAGCTTGGCTTCGCCAAAGACCGGCGAGCCGCGTCGCAGCCGGAGCTGACAAAGACGCGAGCCTCGTCGCACGATCACACTGAAGGTTCGCGGCGAAACCTCGGCATACAGCCTGCCGCGATATCCCTTGGGTACGCGGTCAAACTCCGTTGCGTAGTCGGTGATGACGCGGGTGAAGATATCAAGGCGGCCGGTCGAGCTTTTCGGGTTCGCAATTCCGGCAAGTTCACCGGTCAGCCGAACAGCTTCCTGGAGCGGCACGATATAGACACAGCCGCGTTCCAGAACCGCGCCATCGCTGAGATTGATCTGGTGCATGCCGAGGTCACGCAGCTTGCCCTCAACCGTCGATTTTGGCCCAGGCAGGAACGAGGAACGCACACGCCAGGCGATATCTCCCAGGCGCAGATCGATGCTGGAAGGCTGGATCTGGTCATCATCGAGGGGACCGTCGAGCAGAACATCGTTGCCGACGAGATCATGAATCCGCTGCGAGGGCAGCACACCTGTCGTGAAGCCTTCGTCGGGACTGTCATCAGTGATCAGTCCCGGAATCATTTGTGCCGATGCTTGTGCCATCGTCGTTCCCGTCAGCGAACCCGGAAGCTAGCAGGTTGCGCTCCCGCGATCAGGCGGGCCGTGCGAGGTTATGCACAGATACTCACCGTTTCTGAAATCGATTGACGCTCCGGCTGTCTCCACCTACCTCAACGCCATGAACAAACCTATTCACGTCATCGGTGGCGGGCTCGCGGGTTCGGAAGCTGCCTGGCAGATCGCTCGTGCCGGGTTACCCGTGGTGCTGCACGAAATGCGCCCCGAACGCGGCACTGAAGCACACAAGACCAGATCTCTGGCCGAATTGGTCTGCTCAAACTCGTTCCGCTCAGACGATGCCGAGAACAATGCCGTTGGCCTGCTTCATGAGGAACTGCGCCGTGGCGATTCGGTCATCATGGATGCGGCCGATCACAACCAGGTACCGGCCGGAGGCGCCCTTGCGGTGGATCGCGATGGCTTCGCCGAGGCCGTCCAGGCCAGGATCGAGGCCGAACCGTTGATTTCGATAGACCGCCATGAGGTCACAAGTCTGCCGGCGGCTGAAGATGGCCTGGCCATCGTGGCGACCGGTCCCCTGACATCCAGCGCCCTGGCAACCGACATCCACGCCGCGACCGATCGCGATGCCCTGGCGTTCTTCGATGCCATTGCGCCGATTGTGCATCGCGACAGCATCGATTTCGAGACCGCCTGGTTCCAGTCACGTTACGACAAGCCCGGCCCGTTCGGTGACAACGCCGCTTATATCAACTGCCCCATGACGATGGCCGAGTACGACGCCTTCATCGACACACTGCTCACCGCTGAGATGACCGAGTTCAAGGAATGGGAAAAGGATACGCCCTACTTTGAGGGCTGCCTGCCGATCGAAGTCATGGCCGAGCGCGGTCGCAACACCCTGCGCTTCGGGCCGATGAAACCCAAAGGCCTGACCAACCCCAGATCCGAAGGCATGTCCTTTGCCGTGGTGCAACTACGCCAGGACAACACACTGGGCACCCTGTTCAACATGGTCGGCTTCCAGACCAAGCTGAAATACGGTGAGCAGGCCCGCATCTTCCGCATGATCCCGGGCCTCCAGAACGCTGAATTCGCGCGGCTGGGCGGGATCCACCGCAACACGTTCATCAAGAGCCCATCCCTGCTCGACGGAGCCCTGCGTCTGCGCAGTCGTCCGCATCTCCGGTTTGCCGGCCAGATCACCGGGGTCGAAGGGTATGTCGAGAGCACCGCCATGGGCATGCTCGCGGGACGCTTCGCCGTGCTGGAGCATCGGGGTCGCGCGATTATTCCACCGCCATCGACGACCGCGCTGGGCGCCCTGCTCAACCACGTCACGGTCGGAGCAGACGCCAAAACCTTCCAGCCGATGAACTGCAATTTCGGGTTGTTTCCCGAAGCCAACCAGCGTCTGCACAAAAGCGAACGCCGGGCATCCTATGTCTCGCGTGCCCGTGCCGATCTATCGATCTGGCTGGGAGAGCGCCAGGCGGCAGAATAGTCCAAGCCGGTTCAACTTCGCCAAACAGGTCAGGCTTTGCCTGCGGCAAGGAGCCGGTCAACGGTCGCCATATCAACCACGCCGCCACCTTCGAGGACGGAACGGAAATCACCCCGGATCGTTTCGAACTGCTGGCTGTAGACTTCAGCCAGACCGACAAGCATGGCTGCATCCCCATCGGTTTCATCGTTGAGCAGCGCCAGGTCACGCATAGTCAGCGAATAGTGGCGTTCGGTCAGGGCGGCAATCGTTCCGACCAGAGGTCCCAGTGCCGCGTCGTCTCCGGCTTTGGCCGCTTCCTGTAACGAAGCCTTTGTCAGCCCGGATTCGGCGAGAAGGTCATCGGGCAGAGTCAGGTGTTGGGGCGCGCGCTCGGCGTCGGCCTTGAGGTCGCGCAGGATGTGGACGAGATAACTGAAAATCGCCAGATGCCGGGCGTAATCGGCAAACGGGCGTGAGAGTGATGAAACCGAGGAGCCGTCACGTCTCACCTTGCAGGCCAGGATGTAGACAAAGACCGCAGCGGGCGCGACAGCAGCACCTTCGGTGTAATCGAGAAAATCCTCCCAGGTGGCAAGCGGGCGTTCGGCGACATCGCGCTGCATGG
>JABIUG010000182.1 GCA_018700655.1 Rhodospirillaceae bacterium
CACAATCGAGCAGACATGGCACGGGTGCTGTCTGCCTGGGAACATGCTGCGGGTGTACTGGCCCTTGAGGTTGCACGCGGGGATCTCGACAAGCGGCTCCATAACGGCCTCATCCGCCCGGTCTTCCAGGTCCGGCCCAGTGCGTAATCATGTCTGAGTCAAAACCCTTCATGCCCTACGGGCGCCAGACCATCGATCAGAGCGACATTGATGCTGTGGTCGCCGTGCTGAAAAGCGACTGGCTGACCACCGGCCCGGCCGTGGATCAGTTTGAAGAAGCTGCCCGAGAGGTAACCGGAGCACGCCATGCACTGGCCTGCTCCAACGGCACCGCGGGACTTCACCTGGGAACCTTGGCACTTGAGCTGGGGCCGGGCGATGCGTTGATCGTGCCGACCCTGACTTTCCTGGCAACGGCCAACTGTGCGCGGTACGTTGGCGCAGAGGTTATTTTTGCCGATGTTGATCCTGATACCGCGCTGATGGAGCCCCATCACCTTGAGGAAGCCTTGGCGCGTGCGGCCGGCCTGCGGCCCGTTGCCGTGGTGCCAGTGCATTTTGGCGGCCAAGTTGCTGATCTCGCAGGTTTGTCGGCGGTCGCCCGGGCATCAGGCTTGCGCATCATGGAAGACGCCTGCCACGCGCTGGGTGGGACGTATGAACACGGCGGTGCTCAAGTTTGTGTGGGTGCGTGCGCCGACAGCGATCTTGCGGTGTTTTCCCTGCACCCGGTCAAGACGGCGACCATGGCTGAGGGCGGTATCGTCACGACCAACGACGACCATCTTGCCGAGCGTGTTGCGCGCCTGCGCACCCACGGCACCATTCGTGAACCCTCGGCCTGGAGTTACCGGAACCAGGGCTTCACCGGTGAAACTGCCAATGCCTGGTATTATGAGATGCCCGAGGTTGGTCTGAATTATCGCGCGAGCGATCTTCATTGCGCGCTTGGTGCGACTCAACTTTCCAGATTGGATCAGTTTGTCACACGCCGTGCACAGCTGGTCGCATCCTATGACACGGCGCTGGTATCGCTCTCCTCTGCTATCTACCCTGCTGGTCGGCGACCCGATCAGTCGCCGGGCTGGCATCTCTTTATTGCACTGATCGATTTCGAAGCTCTGGGCACGACTCGGGCTGCGGTAATGGCTGCGCTGCGTCAGGAGGGTATTGGCACACAGGTCCACTATCTCCCGGTGCATCGCCAGCCCTATTACAGGGAGCGTTATGGCCATCTCGATCTGCCAGGTGCGGATGCCTTCTATGATCGCTGCCTCAGCCTGCCGCTTTTCCCGGGTATGGATGACAACGATGTCAGCCGCGTGGTCAAGGCACTGACACGGGCCTGCGGCTTGTGAACGCGCCACTTGTTGTGTTTCGTTGTGATGCCGGCCCAGCCCACGGTACCGGTCATGTGCGCCGGTGCCGGGCTCTTGCCGAAGCCATGCGAGAAGCAGGCTGGCGAACGGTATTTGCCACGGATCTTGTCAGCCCCAATTTCGTTCCCGAGCTTGCAGATGAAGCCGATGGTCTCTTGCTGATCGATACTGGAGAATCCGTTGATGAACAGGCGACGCGGCTGAAGGAAATCGCCGCTGGTAGCATTCAAGTTCTTGTGGTGGATCATTATGGCCTTGATGCCAGGTTCGAGCAGGCCTGCCGTCCCATGGTGGACATCCTAGTGGCGCTGGATGATCTGGCCGATAGGCCGCGCGACGCTGACCTGCTGTTCGACACGGCACTGGGCCGAAACGGATCTGACTACACCGACCTCGTGCCGCAAGGATGCTCCGTGCTGACGGGACCAGACTATGCTCTGCTCGCTCCACAATTCGCACGAATGCGCCCCGCTTCTTTGCAGCGCAGAGACAGGCTGAATCTGGCCCGTTTGATGATCAGCCTGGGTGGGGTGGACGCGGGGCCGGTTCTGGAGCGTCTGGTCGATGGTCTTGCCCAAGCGGAATATTCGGGCTGGCTCACCGTGGTGCTGGGTTGCGACATGGCGGTCGCGGGACGGTTGCGCGAACGCACGGGTGATCCATTCACCCTTGAAGTGGCGATAGCTGTCCGAGATATGGCGGAACGTTTGTTAGTGACCGACCTCGTTGTCGGGGCAGGCGGTTCCTCGGCCTGGGAACGTTGTGCGCTGGGCGTGCCGACCTTGCTCGTGGTGACCGCCCACAACCAGGATCTGATCACAAAAGGTCTTGCCCGGGCCGGAGCAGTTTATTTGTTGGGTTGGCATGAAGAGGTTGATGCCAACCAGATTGCCGCGGCCATGGCATCTCTGACGCGGGAAGCACTGCTGGCCATGGGCGCCAGGGCTGCGCAAGTCTGTGACGGTGAAGGCGCCCGACGCACCGCCCAACAGATCATCACGACCTATCAGCGGGCGACATGAAGGTTCTGGTGATCTCCCCTTATGCCGATTTGGTTGCAACCGTGCTCCGGCGCCATGGCGAGACGGTGCTGGTCCATGACGGACCGCCGACTGACGCCTTTGAGGTATCGGAACTGTACGATTTCGTGGTGAGTCATGGATACCGTCACATCATTCCCGCCCAGGTTACGCAACGTTGGGATGGTCGGCTTGTGAATTTGCATATCTCGCTACTGCCCTGGAACCGTGGTGCTGACCCAAACTTCTGGAGTTTCTTTGATGGCACGCCCAAAGGCGTCAGCGTCCACCACATCGATTCCGGCATCGATACAGGCTATCTGATCGCGCAGCGTGAAGTGGCCGTGTCGGATGACGCGACACTGGCGTCGAACTATGACCGACTCCAGGAGGATGTTGTGGCCCTGTTTGATCAGGTCTGGCCCGCATTGCGTGAAGGCCGGGCGGAGCGCCGTGCCCAGCTTGAGCGGGGCAGTGTTCATCGCAAGGTCGAGATTGAACCGTTGCGTTACCTTCTGAATGATGGCTGGGATACACCGGTCGCCAAGATCGAAGCAGCTGGGCGGCGGGCAAGGAAAGTGGCATGAACGACAGCATCACGATCAACGGCCGCAAGATCGGGCCCGGCCATCCGCCCTATATCATCGCCGAAATGTCGGGCAACCATAACGGCGATCTCAATCGTGCCCTTGCCATTATGGAAGCCTCCGCCAAAGCGGGTGTCGATGCGATCAAGTTGCAGACATACACACCCGATACCCTAACCATCGATTGCGATCGCCAGGATTTCCAGGTCGAGGGTGGGCTTTGGGATGGCCATACCCTCTACGAATTGTATGCGTGGGCGCACACACCCTGGGACTGGCACGAAGCGTTGTTCGCCAAGGGCTGGGAATTGGGTGTTACGGTGTTTTCGACACCGTTCGATGAGACTGCGGTGGATTATCTCGAACAACTTGATGCGCCTGCCTACAAGATCGCGTCGTTCGAGGCGGTGGATCTCGAACTTATCGCAAAGGTGGCCTCCACCGGCAAACCGATGATCATGTCGACAGGCATGGCGGACCGCGAGGAGATCACTGATTCA
>JABIUG010000183.1 GCA_018700655.1 Rhodospirillaceae bacterium
ACGCACGAAATCCCCGGCCCGCATCAGGGCAAGGCCACGGTTGACCTGACCGAGCGGGTTGTCGGGACGCAATGTCAGCCCTTTGACAAAACTTGCACCGGCTTCACCCGCACGGCCCAATGCAGCCAGAATGCTGCCCATCACCATGTGTCCCTGCACATGGTCGGGATCGAGTGCGATGGCGCGGCGCAGCACTGCCAACGCCTCGCGGTAACAACCCTGCTCGAACATGCAGTCGCCAAGCAGGATGAGAAGAACCGCGTTGTCAGGTTCCTGCTCAAGGGCGCGACGCGCCACGGCGCCGGCTTCATCGGGTTCACGATTGGCCAGCAGGCAGGTCGCCAGCGAGCGCTGATAACCAACGCCATTGGGGCGCAGCGATACCGCTTTCCTGGCATGGACAACCGCCGTCGCGGTCTCTCTCTGATCGTGACAGATCGCTGCCATCAAATGGTGCAGGCCGGCATGGTCATCGACCTTCGACAGCACTGCAGCACATTTCGCGCGTGCTTCGCCAAGCTGCCCATTACGAAGACAGGCCATGGCATCCTGCGCCGCAGCGCCAAGTTCCTTCTTGAGCTAAGCAGGATCGACGGGGACATGATCGGCCGTTGCCGTCAGCACATCGCCGCACAGATCAATCAGCTCCGTCACGAAGCTCTCCCGTCGCCAGCCTGAACGCCACCTTCGCCCAACTTAGATCTTCTTCGCCAATGGAATCTCCACGCCATGAATCTACGCTGGAGAAGCCTCCCCACCCTCAACCGGTGTGGCCTCAGCCCTCGCTCGTCACGTAATCGGGGCGAAGGTCGATGGGTGTGATGCACCAGATGAAGACGGCGCGTATATTGCCCGGGTTATAGAAGCGGTGCGGCAATGTGCTTGGGAACGAATAGCTGTCGCCCGACGCCAGGATGAAGGTCTCGCCATCAATCGTGAGTTCGACCGAGCCGTCGAGGACATAACCTGCTTCTTCGCCCTGATGGGTATAGTTGTCGTCGCCGGTCGAACCTTCCGGCTCAAGGTTCGTCAGCCCCATCGCCATCGCGCCATCGACCCCGGTCGAGAGCAGATAGTCGCTCATGCCGAGGTAATCGGTGTAGCCCAGATCACTGTAAGCGATACGCCGACGGTTGCGGGCGCGCACGATGTAGCGTTGCTCGCGTGGCTCGACGTCATCGCCGGTTGGGAAAAACCATCCGATCTCGACTCCCAGCGCGGTGCTGATTTCCTGCAATACCCCGGCCGACGGTTTGGTGATGTCGCGCTCGACCTGGCTTAGATAACCGATCGATTTGCCCGTCTTTTCGGCAAACTCGATCAGCGTCATGCCCTTGACCTTGCGCAGTGCGCGGATTTCCGCACCGAGGGACTCGACCGTCTTCAGATCGCGATTTTCAGCGGCATCGGCCACGTGGGGTCCTTCCGGTGTTGCATCGGCGCCCGTACGGGTCCGATCATGGTAGGGTGCCTGCGACCCGGTTCAAAGCAGCAACCTGCCCGACCCTCACAACCAGTCAGGTTCGGTGTCGAGAACCGTGGTGTCGCCGTAACCGGTCGCGGCCAGCCATGCCCGGGCCGGCCCAAGCTCGAGGTTCACCATGTAACGCATGGCCTGGACCTTTCCCCGATAAAACGCCGTCTCATCACCGGCAGCACCGGCATCCAGTGCCCGTTGTGCGACAGCGGCCTGGCGCAGCCAAAGGGCCGTGACGACAATATGGCCAAAGCCGTTCAGGAACGGCGTGGCATTGGCCAGCGCACGGGCAAGGTGCCCCTCACCCAGCCTCGCTCCCGTGGCTTGCAGGGCTGCGGCAACATCCCGCCAGGCATCGAGCACGGCGTCTGCTTCGACCGTAAACCCCGCGATACGGGCATCACCGGCCATCTCTTCGACCACGGCGGTCAGGGCAACAAAACAGGCGCCTTCATCCACCACGGCCTTGCGTCCCAGGAGGTCGAGCCCCTGGATGCCCTGCGTGCCCTCGTGGATCGGGTTCAGCCGGTTGTCGCGATAGAGACGCTCGACCGGAAAGTCGCGGGTATAGCCGTAACCACCATGGACCTGGATCGCGAGTTTGTTGGCTTCCAGGCAGAACTCGCTGGGCCAGGCCTTGGCGACCGGCGTGATGATATCAAGCAGGCGGGTCGCCTTGTGCCGCGCTTCTTCACTCTCCCCGGTCTTTTCCTCATCGATCAGCAAGCCGCACCACAGACCCAGCGCCAGGCCACCTTCGACATAGGCCTTCTGCTGCAACAGCATGCGCCGGACATCGGGGTGTTCGATGATCGCAATCGGCGGCGAACTTGGATCGCGGCCCTCCAGCGGCCTGCCCTGCTTGCGCTCGCGGGCATAGGCCAGGGCGTGGAGGTAGCCGGAATAACCCAGCATCGTCGCGCCCAGGCCCACGCCGATGCGGGCCTCGTTCATCATGTGGAACATGTAGATCAGACCGCGATGGGGCTCACCGACCAACTCACCGATGCAGTCGCCATCTTCACCGAAGTTGAGCAGGCAGTTGGTGATGCCGCGATAGCCCATTTTATGGTTGAGTCCGGCCAGTGCGACATTGTTGGTGACGCCGGGATTGCCGTCTGCGTCCAGCCGGTGCTTGGGCACGATGAAAAGCGAGATGCCTTTCACCCCCGGCGGGGCATCCGGCAGCTTGGCCAACACCAGATGCACGATGGTCTCGGAGATTTCCTGATCGCCGCCCGATATCCACATCTTGTTGCCACGGATGGCGTAAGTGCCGTCGCCACGGGGTTCAGCACGGGTGCGGATATCAGCCAGGGACGATCCGACATCGGGCTCGGAAAGGCACATCGTGCCGAAGAAACGCCCCTCGTTCATGGGCAGCATGTAGCGGCTTTTCTGTTCTTCGCTGGCATGGGCTTCGAGCAGGTTGGCCGCAGCGCGCGTCAGCAGCATGTAACCGGTGGTCGAAACATTCGCGCCCTTGAAGAGCGCCATACATGCCTGCCCGATGGTGAAAGGCAATTGCATGCCGCCGAGGTCGAGAGCGACCGTGGCGGCAAAGAACCCGGCATCGCGAAGCTGAGCAAGCCCAGCCGTGGTTTCGGAGATCTGCACCACCTTGCCGTCAACGACATGCGGCTCTTCCACATCCGCCCTGGCGGCATGGGGCTCGAGCTGTTCGTCGGCCAAGCGAAAGGCGAGATCAAGCGCGGCGTCGAACGAGACGCGATCATGCAGATCGTAACGTTCACGCTCGGCCAATGCGGTCGTATCGAGCATTTCGTAAAGGAGGAACTGCAGGTCACGCCTGCTGCAAACGGTCGACATGTTGTTACTCAGACCACATTAAAGAGCCAGACGCGGTGACGCACCTCGGGTTCGCCACCCGGCATGCCCTGGAAGGGTTCGCTGACATGGGCCCTTTCCCAACGCCCTTCGCCAGTCAGCCGCTCGAAGGCTTCCGTAAAGCCCGGCGGTGTCACGTCATGGCGCAGCGTGAAGCAGATCGCACCGCCCGGCTTCACGATCCGGACCAGTTCATCGAGACCCTCGGGTGGCGCATGTCCGGGGGTGAAAACGCCTGCGCTGAGCACGGCATCATAGCTGTCGGTCTCATAGTCGAGCGCCTGGCCCAGCACGCCGACCCGGATATCGCGATAGATGCCATGTTCCCGAGCGATCTCAAGCATATCGAGCGACAGATCCATGGCGTCCATCGTCGTGAATCCGGCTTCGCGCGCAACCAGGCCGACCGCACCGGTGCCCGCACCGGCATCCAGGATTGCCGCATTGTCGGCCAGCAGCGGCCTGACCTGTTCGACAATCAGGCGCGGCCCCGACCAGCCGTAATCGACCATGATCTGGCGGTCATAGGTTTTGGCCCATGCGTCATAGGCCTCGCGCAGTTCATCAAGGTTGCTCGCGCTATAGAGCTTCGCCAGATCAAGATGTTCCGCCATCACCAACTCCCGTTCCGTCGCCTGCCGTGTCCTGCAGGAAACCTGCCACATGCCTCCATAGCCGCCTAGGACTTCCTGAAACTTGCAGTCCCTGATTTCAATCCGGCCGGGAGTTCAAAAGCCGGCATCGGCATGTCGCGATGACGCCAGTCCATGGAGAGCCGTACATGACCCTGATCGAACGCCTTGCCCAAGGCGAAATCCTCGTTCTGGACGGCGCCACCGGGACCGAGCTTGAGGTGCGCGGCGCGCCACAGACATCGGATGCCGCCTGGGCCGATTGCAGCGCGACACACCCCGAGATCGTCTGTGCCGTGCATGAAGATTACATCCGCGCGGGCGCCGACATCATCACAACCAACACCTATTCGACGGGCCCGCATGTCCTGCGCCAGATGGGCCGCGATGAGGTGATTGCACCGTGGAACATCGCCTCGGTCGCGCTTGCCCGAAAGGCTGTGGCGCAGGCCGCACCGGATCGGGAAATCCTGATCGCCGGTTCGGCCTCGGCCTATGGCAACGGAGCCATGTGCTAAGCCAGCCTGGATGGCCAATACATCTGGGGCGAAAGCGACCTGGACCAACTCGGCGCCAACTTTCACGAACAGCTTTCAATCCTGGCCGATGCCGGGGTCGACCTGCTTCAGCTCGAGTTCCTGGGTGCGACGGCAGACGACATAGAAGCCGTGGTCTCCCGTGCCCTGGAAATCGGCCTGCCGGTGGTTGCTTCGCTGAGTGCTACCGTGGACGACAACGGCACCGCTGTCCTGACCGACGTATCGTCAGGCAGTACGGTCGACGGAGGCAGCGACACCGTCTGTGAAGCCGTGCGC
>JABIUG010000184.1 GCA_018700655.1 Rhodospirillaceae bacterium
GCCTGGAACAATGCAACCGGGAATCTTGGGCATGGATTGTGATCAACGACCATAGGAAAACACTTCATGACGACCTGTCGGTTCGAACAATTGACGAAATCGACCCGATCGAACAATCTGCCTCGCAACTGGACCTAATCAGATTGACCTATGGCCCGGTAACGGTGGAAGAATGCATCCAACCTGCTTGGCCCGGTCCTCGAGTCGTTGCACCCAAACAGACAAGAAGAGGACATGCCAGCCGTGAACTCGCACGATCAAGACATCCGGCTCACGCCGATCACGCCGCACCTTGGAGCGGTCGTGCATGGGATCGATTTCGCACAACCGTTAAGCAACCACCAGCACCACTGGGTCCTCGAAGCGATGGCGCAACACCTGGTTCTGGTCGCAAAGGATCAGAACCTCTCACCCCTAGAGCTGCGTAATCTCGCCACGGGCTTTGGCCCGGCCCATCTGCATCATCGCGACGACAGCGTGGTCTTTGCCGGCGGCATCCAGGAGGTTCTTGAGCTGCGCCGCGAGCCCGCGGACGGCCACCTCTTCGGCGGTGGCGGTTGGCATGCCGATGTGACCTTCCAGAAACCGGCAGGTTATTTCAGTTTCCTGCATTCCAAAATCGTACCGGAAGTCGGCGGTGACACCGGCTATGCTAGTACGGTCGCGGCCTTCGAAGCCCTGAGCCCCGGCATGCAGGCTCTGCTGCGCAAACTCAACGCCGTGCACAGCTACGATGGTCCCCATCAGCCCGAACGCCAGGGCCTGACCGCAGTCCACCCCGTGGTCCGGCATCATCCGGTCAGCGGTCGCGAAGGCCTCTACCTCAACACCATGTTCGTCACACGATTCGAGGGCATGACCCGTGAAGAAAGCCGGCCCCTGATCGACCAGCTCGAGCGGCATATGACCCGGCTCGATTTTACCTGCCGTATCCGCTGGAAACCGGGTCAGCTCGTCATCTGGGACAACCGCTTCACGCTCCATCTTCCCTGCGACGATTTCGCGAATGAACCGCGTTTCATGATTCGTTGCGCAACGCTGGAACCGGAAACTCTATAACCACCGCTCCAGAAAGCGGCGGACATAGGCGCCCCAGACATGGGGGCCGTTGCGCTCGAAGACATGGCCTTCGTCCTGCGTGATGCCCCAGGCAGGAAAGACGCGTTCCTCGACCTCGAGTCCGGCGGCACGGGCGGCGGCAGCGAGTTCGACGGTGGGTCGTGTCGAGTAGTCGGTCGCTGCCTGGATGAAGGAGATCGGGCATTGCACCTGGCCGGCCCGCTCCAACATCAGCGCACGCAGACCCGGCGTATGCTCCCAGTTGATCGCCGCGCCGGCGAATTCCACGGCGCAGCGGAAGCCGCCAGACTTGGCTGCGGCCAGCAACGTGTTGGTGCCGCCGAAGGAGCTTCCCATCACGCCGATTCTGTCGCTGATGATCTCCGGCTGGTCGCAGAGCCAGCCGAGCGCCGCCAGAACATCGTCGCTCTCGCGATCAAGCCGCGGTGCGAGCTGGTCGTCATAGTCCGGCGACGCGAATTCGGCTGTTACCTCATCAAGCCATCCGGCACCGGGTGAATTGCCGTAACCGCGGCGATGCGGCAGGAACGATGCGATACCCCAGGAGAGCAACAGGGCTGCCGTGCCGGGACGACAAACATCGTCACTGCCCTTCTCGATCGTGCTGCCATGGTTGGTGATCATGCAGGGGAACGGACCCGGCCCGGCGGGCAGGTAGAGGTAACCCTTCAACATGAGATCACCGGACGGGAACACGACCTCGCGCGGGATGATCGCGCTGCCGTCGAGGTCGAGCGATGCAAGGTTGCTTCCCCGTGCGGCGGGCGCGACCTCCTCGACGATCCGCTCGAACCGACTCACCAGAGCACCCATCGATTCACGCACGGCGGCAAACTTTGGACTGTCGTCGCGCACTTTTGCGTCATGGGCATGGGCTTCTACATCCCGGAACGAACATTCCCAGCTCACATCAGGGCCGCTCTCTCCCACGCGCAAACGGATCGTTCCGGCCTCGAGTCCAAGGGCAAGGCGCACCGCATTGGCCCGGCGCCTGACGGCCAGAACCTCGGCATCGGCCCCCAGTAACGCCCAGTATTCCGTCCGTTCGATCAACATGCGTGCAAAAACTCCAACTGCTCGACATCACCATGATGCCCCAAACCTTGTGTCGCGCGAAACATGCATGAAGGCGGGCCTGAGGCTGCCGAATTCCAGCGCGCCGTAACTTCGCCATCTTCTGCAGCGAGAATTAGGTCGCCTGGGCAGATCACTTTAACGGCGAGAAACGTTGACCCCGCGCCGCTTGCGTGGATGATGGGCGCCAATTGACGGCGTCAATCGCCGTTGAGGCTTCAAAAAGGGAGAAATCATCAAATGAAGCGCATTGATGCAACCGAGCTGGACGTTAACCAGATCACCGACGGTATTCGTGGCGGCAAGTACAGCCGCCGCGAGATGCAGGCGATTCTGGGCGCGTTCGGCTTCAGCGCCGCCATGGTCCCACTGACCAAGGGCGCCAGTGCCGAAGAAGTTCCGGTCGAGAGCTGTTCGGATTCCAGCACACCGCTGGTCTTTACCTGGTCGGGCTACGACGAGGTCAATTTCCACAAGCAGTATGTCGAGGCTCACGGCTGCGGCCCGAACTTCTCGTTCTGGGGCGATGAAGAAGAAGCCTTCGCCAAGATGCGCGCCGGGTTCTCGCCCGACGTCATGGCGCCATGCACCTACAAGATTCGCCAGTGGTATGATGCCGGCCTGCTCGGCGGGATCGACACAAGCCTGCTCAGCAACTGGGATCAGATCATCCCGTCGCTGCAGGATGTCGGCGATTCGATCATCAACGGCGAACGTGTCTTCGTGCCGATGGACTGGGGTCAGACCTCGGTCACCTTCCGCACCGACCTGGCGCCGGAATATGACGATGTCGAGGCCCACAGCTGGGGCATCC
>JABIUG010000185.1 GCA_018700655.1 Rhodospirillaceae bacterium
CGCCCCATTGCTCGTGAATTTCGGTCTGCGACACGACCTCGGAAGCCAGTACGGTCCCGGCCTCATCGACCAGCGCCACGGCCGTGTCGTCGCAGGATGACTCGATCCCCAGAATCAGGTCGTCGCCATTCATGCCAGGATCTCCATGATCGTGGCCGGGGCCACGACCCCTTCCCGTTCGATTACGGGCGGATCGACGGCGCAATTCACCAGGGTCGAAGGAACGGTTTCGCGCGGACCATCGTCGACCACCAGGTCCGGTGAAATGGCAAGCTGAGCGACGATCTCGGCAACGGTCTGCAGTGTGTCATGGGCATGTTTGTTGGCACTGGTCACGAAAAGGGGGCCGGTCAGGGCCAACACCTCCAGCATAAAAGAATCATCGGGCATGCGAAACGCCATCTCATCACGACCTTCCAGCCATGCGGGCCGATCCAATCCTGCGAACCCCAGGGCGACGGTCAACGGGCCGGGCACCAGGTCTGATGCGATCAGCCTTTCGGCAGCCTGCGTAACGACCACGCCGAGGCCTTCCAGCTGACCTCGATTGCATATCATGACCGGAAGGTTGCGTGTGACCGGCCGAGCCTTGATCGCAAAGAGGCGTTCAACAGCAACTTCGTCGGCCGGCATCGCCGCAAGCCCGTACACCGTATCGGTCGGCAGCAGCACAACACCGCCGCCAGCAAGGCAGGCTGCGACTTCGGCAGCGCTGATCTCTTGACCCGTAGCCATGATCATCACCCCTTACCCAGCACAATGCCTGGTGACTCACTAGTCACCGGCTCGAAGGGCGACACACTGGTATCACCACGTTCGATCTTGGCCAGTGCGTGACGCAACAAGGTCTCGGGGCGGGGGACACGTGAACCGATCCGATAGCGCGACTTGCCGTCAAAGTGCGCCTCGACCGTCGGTTTCACGACCCCGGCCAGCGTGATGCACTCGAACGCCTGACACAGTTCGCGACACCGTTCTTCCAGGTTGCCAAATTTCAGTGGTCCGTGACCCTTCTCGTCCAACACCATCGTGAAGGCATCGCCATCCGTGGTTTCACGCACGCACAGGACCGGGTTGCCAAACGCCTGCCGGCTTTCCGCACCGACGAGGTCGAAGTACCCGAGCGAAATGAGTGGCTTGCCCAGGCCATAGGCCAGAGCATTTGCAAAGGTCACCCCGCTCCTTGTCGCAGTCAGACCACCGGGCCCCAGATCGACCGCGAGGTAATCGATCTCGGAACGGTCACGACCGTTGGCTCCAAGAGCTTCGAGCACCTTGTCACGCAGATAGATCGGCCCTTCGATGCGGCCCGAAGGAGCATCGGCAAACAGAACCTTGTCGTCGTCACCCATGACAAAGACCGGAGCCGGCGCCGCCGTCTCAATGCAAACAACCAGGCTCATGCCTGCGCACCCATCTTTCCGGCCCAACGTTGGCCAATGCCGCTCAAAAGAAGCTCGCGTGCGTTGTCATCGCCGTCGACAATGCGAAACTCGATCATCAGGTGTTCGGGATGCGCGGCGGCAACAGTCCCGCCCCATTCGACGACCGTGATCGCTTCGGGAGCGAGATCATCAATCCCCAGGTCACGGTACTCCGCGACGCCGGAGAGACGATAGGCATCGAGATGAAGCAATTGGCCTCGATCGGTCTCATAGACATGCATGATCGTATAGGTCGGGCTCGTGACATTGTCATTCGAGCCCATGGCAGAGGCCAGGGCACGGACGAAATGGGTCTTGCCCGCACCGATCGGTCCATCAAGCAACACGACATCGCCGACCCGCAGAACCTTCGCCAGTTCTGCTGCAAAGGCATTGGTCTGAGCGATATCGCGACAGGTTATTTGCGACGGCAATGGCATAAGCGGTTCTTTAATCCTTGGATCGGGCACTGGTATCGCGAAACCGCGATTTAGGGAATGACCTGTGGCCCTCCTTCCGCAGTCAGGAGCACTCTGACACCGTTTCCGGCAGGATTTGATCGCAGGACACCCGTTTCACAGGCAATTGGGCATCATGCTAGGGTTGGGCAAGCCCTGTGGTGTGGCGTTTGCCACCCTTTTCGCCAGGCAAGGAGTGAAGCACCGATGGTGGGATCCCAACGCTACGTCAATCCCGACGAAGGCCTCGTCAGCCGTAAGATCTTCTTCGATCAGGATATTTACGAACAGGAGTTGGAGCGTATCTTTGCACGCTGCTGGCTCTTCCTGGGGCACGAATCACAAATCCCGGAACCTGGCGACTACATGACCGCCTATATGGGGGAGGATCCAATTCTCGTGGTGCGCGGAGACGATGGCACGGTCCGTGGCTTCCTCAATTCCTGCCGTCACCGGGGGATGAAAGTGTGCCGAGCCGACCGTGGCAATGCGCGCCAGTTCACCTGCAGCTTCCACGGCTGGACCTATGGCAACACCGGTGAACTCAAGGGCGTGCCGATGGGCAAGGACGCCTATGGCGAGCGCCTCGACAAAGACGCCTGGGGCTTGCTTGAGGTCCCGAAACTC
>JABIUG010000186.1 GCA_018700655.1 Rhodospirillaceae bacterium
AAACCCGCCGCTTGAACCATCAACAACAAGCGGCTTAACATCAAATCCAGATGAGCCAGATACTCAATTAGAAAACAAACTCACGCGTCCCAAATGTTCTGACGACGGACAGACCGGGTGACGAACGCCCCTTCGTCGCCGTAAGATCGAGAAACGAACCAAGCAGCCGTTTCGGGGGACAGAGATTATGGAGTTGGGAGACATTCTCCTCGCGCAGGAGTTGGTCACGGTCGAGGACCTGGCGAAAGCCGGCGACTATCAGCGCGAAAACGGCGGCCGCCTCGGCGATGCCCTGGTCGCGACCGGCATTCTGGGCCAGGACCTGATGACCACCACGTTGGGCAACATTCCTGCAGCCCCCAACAACATCGCCGATACCGGTATTGACCCGGTGTTCCTGCTGCAGCTTTTCATCAAGGGCATATTCGCCGAGAACCTGGAGCTGCCTTCCCAGTTTGCCCAGGCCCTGTGCCTGCCCGCCAATGTCATCAGCCAGCTCGTCTCCGAGGCTTTCGATCGCAAGATGATCGAGTCCTCGGGTTCGGTCGAGGCCGGGGTCGGCGCGGTCCAGGAAATGCGTTATGGCCTGACCAAGACCGGCCGCGATTTTGCCCAGGAGGCGATGAATCAGAGCCAGTATTTCGGGCCCGCGCCGATTACCCTGGAAATGTTCTGCGATCGCATCCGCAAGCAGAAGGTCGGCGGCGAAACGGTCGATCGGCCGACCATGGAAGCGGCCTTCAGCAACATCGTCATCCCCGACCGTCTGCTCACCCGCCTCGGCCCGGCGGTCAATTCGGGCACCGCTCTTCTGCTTTACGGTCCGGCCGGTAACGGCAAGACGACCATCGCCGAGATCATCGGCAGGATCTTCAAGGCGGTGATCTACATTCCCCACTGCTTTGTCGCCGAAGGCCAGATCGTGAAGATCTTCGATCCCACCGTGCACGAACCGATCCCGCCCGCAGGCGGTGCCGGCCCGGTTCGGGGGCTGCGCCGTGAACGTTTCGACAAGCGCTTCGTCGCCTGCAGCCGACCGCTGATCATCACCGGCGGTGAACTCTCAATCGAGATGCTCGATCTGAAGTTCAACGAGTTGGCAAAGTTCTATGAAGCTCCGCTCCACGTGAAGGCGCTCAACGGAACCTTCCTGATCGACGATTTCGGACGCCAGCGCGCATCGCCGTCCGACATTCTCAACCGCTGGATCGTGCCGCTGAACAGCCGCATCGATTTCATGACCTTCCATACCGGTAAGGCGATCGAGATCCCGTTCGACGAGCTGGTCATTTTCTCGACCAACCTCCACCCGAACGACCTGATGGATCCGGCCTTCCAGCGCCGCATTGCTTACAAGCTGGAAACGGTCGAACCACCGGTCGATCTCTTCCGGTGCGTCTTCGAAGGGATGGCCAAGAGCCAGGGCCTGGAATTGACCGACGAGGTCTTCAATCAGGTCATGAAGATCATTGAAGACAACGAGGCCCCGCTCGCCTACTTCCAGCCGAAGTTCATCATCGAGCAGGTCATGGCGTCATGTAAGTTCGAAGCGATGGAAATGCAGTTCACGCCCGACAACGTCGAGGACGCCCTGCTCAACCTCTTCGTCAAGGCGCCCGAGAGCAAGATGTTCGGCGTCGCGCGCGATTAGGTCCGCGCGGCAACCACCATGCGTTTCCTGATCGGCGAGTTCTCGCACGAGAGCAACTGCTTTTGCGAGCATCCGACGATGCGCGAGGACTTTGCTGCCTCCGCACTCCACGAAGGAGCCGCGGTGATCACAGCCCACGACGGCAAGAAAACGGTGGTCGGCGGTTTTATCGATGCCGCCAGCGCCGGGGGCCACGAGATCGTTCCCGCGCTTGCCACCGTGACCTTTCCTTCCGGTCCCGTCGCACACGACTTCTATCTGTGGGTGCGCGACTATCTGGTCCGGGCTGCGCGTGAAGCCGGCACGCTGGACGGTGTCCTGCTCTCTCTTCACAGTGGCATGGGCCTGACCGGCGACGGCGAAGAAGCCGACGACCCCGAGGGTGATCTTTGCGCCGTGTTGACCCAAGCCCTCGGCTCTTCGATTCCAATCGCCGTCGTGATGGACCTGCATTCCGACACAACAGAGAAACTCCTCGCCAACACCGCGCTCTCTTTTGCCTACAACGAAGAACCCCACCGCGACGGCTACGACCGTGGCGTCGAGGCGACGCAAGCACTGGTCAGGGTTTGCGACGGCACGTTGCGGCCGACACGTACGCGCGTGCGCGTGCCGATGCTGTTGACGGCGATCAACATGGCGACCGATGAAGGTCCGATGTTCGATCTCCACGCCCTACGGTCCGAGATGGAGCGCCAGCCTGGTGTCATCGACCTTTCAATCCATGCCGGGTTCTACGGCGCCGACCAGAGCGAAGCGGGTTTCAGTGTCGTCGCCACGACAAACGACGACGAAGAAGAAGCGCGCGCCCTTGCCATGGAACTGGCCGTGGACGGCTGGCAACGGCGCGAGGACTTCCTCCTCGAACTGACCTCTCCCCAAGCAGGTGTTGCACGAGCGCTTGCTGATGGTGGCCCCATTGCGCTGGTCGACGAAGCCGACGACCCCGCCGGTGGCGGCGCCTGCGGCAGCGTCGTCATCCTGCGCGCCATGCTCGAAGGCGGCATCACGTCAGGCGGTGTCTCGACCATCCATGATCCCGAAGTCGCAGCCCTTGCACAGGCTGGAGGGATCGGCGCGACCCTGGAGACAGCGCTCGGCGCCAAGGCAGACAACCTGCACGGCAACCCGATCGAGATCTCCGCAAGGGTCGCGGCGATCAGTCTGGAGCTGATACCGACCGATCCCTGGTCGGGCCGCAAGGTTGATATCGGGATCGTCGCCGTGCTCGACGTCGGCGGCATTGCAGTGATCGTGACCGAGCGCAAGTTCGTCAGCGAAAACATCGACCTCTTCGAGATTCTGGGGTTCGATGTCCGTGTCATGCAGGCCATCTGTTTCAAGGGCCTGACACTCCATGTCCGCCAGGCCCTGGCAGGCAAGATCGAGACCTTCCTCCCCATCGACGGCATCGGCATCACCCATCCAGATGTCACCAGACTCGGCCCCTATTGCCGTCTCAAGCGCCCCTGCTGGCCCTTCGACGACATTCCGAAAACCGCCTGGCCCTAAAGCTGGAGGCCCGGCCCCGACGAGACCATGCGGCCTGCCACCCAGGTCGCCAGGACCGACGGGTTTCTGGCACAGCCGTCATCAACCAGCACCAGATCGGCGCGCTGGCCTTCTTCGATCCGGCCGCGATCCGACATCCCGACCGCATCGGCGGCGTTGGTCGAGATCAGCCTCCAGGCTTCATGCAACGGCAACACGCCGTCATCGGCCAGCCTGAACGCGGCATGGAGTGGTGCGGGATAATAGTAATCAGTCGCCAGCACGTCGCAGAGCCCTTCGGCGACCATCTCGGAAACAGTCACGGCATTGGTATGGCTGCCGCCAAGCACGACGTTGGGCGCACCAAAGATGACCGCCTCACCGGCCTGGCGGGCATCGGCTGCGGCTTCACGGGTGATCGGGAACTCGGCGATGGTGCAACCCACCGCACGGTAGTGTTGCCGTGTCGCGGCATCAGGGTCGTCATGGGACATCATGGCGATACCGGCGTTGAGCGCAGCGCCTGCCAGTCTCTCGACCGCCGGCTTCACATCATCGGCACGCAAGAGAACCTCATCGACGAAGGCATCCAGCGCATCACCCGATAACCCGGTCTGCTCGATATACTTTGCCGCCTTGGTTCCGGCCTTGATCGTTCGCGCAATCGAGCGTGCATGGTTGTTGAAGGCGAGCACGCCCAACAGACCCTCGGCCAGCCATGCCTTTACATCGGACTCGCCTTCCAGGTTGAAGGTCTCCCATCGCAGGTGCGCGTGGGTGTCACAGCCAAGCCGGGGACCGATCGCCGCCAGTGCTTCGAGCAAAGCGACGCAATTCTCGCGACCGCGCAGCCCCGGCTCCCATGAATAGCTAATGCCGTGAAACGCGGTGGTGATGCCGTTGGCCAGCATCTGGCGATCGGTTTCGAGCAAGGCCAGGTCGATCGGAAAATCGACCCCCGGGCGCGGCATGATCTGGCGCTCGAAAGCATCTCCGTGCAGGTCGATGATACCGGGCGCCACCAGTCTGCCGCCGGCATCGACCGTCTGGCGTGCCTCGACACCCCCCACATCAAGGCGCAGGCAGCCGTCCTCGACTGCCAAAGAACCGTTTACCTCACCCTCAGCCTTCAACAGGCGGGCGTTCTCGATACGCAGATCCAGCATCAGGATTCCTTGTGCCCGGCAGGGTGTCTCGGGAGCCAGTCGGATTGATCTAGTTGGTTGGCCATGGCGCGTCCACCCCTCGGCGGTGATGGCGTGAGCGGTCTTGCCGATGCTGGCTTCCTAACATATAGACGTATAGATGAATCTTGATAAAAGATCAGACCTCGAGCCCGGCCCCGACGCTGCCCGGCAACGCTGGATGGCAGTGCTGGCGCGGGCCGCATGCCCGGAGCTCGAAGCGGCCTGGGAAACAACCGCCGAAAGACCTGGT
>JABIUG010000187.1 GCA_018700655.1 Rhodospirillaceae bacterium
GACTATCGCATCACCATGGCTCTTGCCGGCTTCGGCGAGGATGACCTCGATATCGAGGTCAAGGACGCCACTGTCACCGTTTCGGGCGAGATCGCCCAAACCAAGGACGAGGGCCGTACCTACCTCCACCGCGGCATCGCGGGCCGCAGCTTCAAACGCACCTTCCAGCTTGCCGACCACGTCCGGGTATCGGGCGCGGCACTGGAAAACGGCCTGCTCCACATCGATCTGGTCCGTGAGGTCCCCGAGGCTCTCAAGCCTCGCACGATCGAGATCCGCAGCGCCGATACGGCCAGGCAGATCGCCGCCTAACGGCCTGGCAATAGGCTGAACGGAGAGAGCGTCGGGTGAGCCCGGCGCTCTTTCGCGTAATCAGAGGCTTGACTCCGGTGCATCGGATGCCTATTTCTCCAATCGCGTGGTGATTTGTGCCGACCGGCTTGCGGCCACGTTAAAGAACTCGCTAAAAGGTCGCGGCGGGTTCCTCAGAAAGAACTATGGTGCCCTGACCCGAATGTGGGTTGGGGTTTTTTACTTTCTGGAGGTTCAGCAATGACCAGTACCCTGACCGCCTCACCCACCTGGCGTCCTCAGACGGCGCTGGTCCGTGGTGGAACGACACGCAGCGAACACGACGAGACGTCCGAAGCGCTCTACATGACCTCAGGTTACGTCTACGGCTCGGCCGAAGAGGCCGCTGCGGCGTTTTCCGAGGAAAATCCCCGCTACATCTATTCGCGTTACGGCAACCCGACCGTCTCGATGTTCGAGGAGCGTCTGCGCCTGCTTGAAGGTGCCGAGGCCTGTCGGGCGACCTCCTCTGGTATGGCCGCGGTTTATGCCGCGCTGGTTTCGTCGCTGAAGGCGGGCGACCGGGTGGTCGCGTCGCGGGCGCTGTTTGGTTCGTGCCACCACATCGTCGCCAACATCCTGCCGAAATTCGGGATCGAGACCGTGCAGGTCGACGGCACCGATCTTGACCAGTGGCGCGATGCGCTCAAAGAGGGCGCCCAGGCGGTGTTTCTGGAAACGCCTTCGAACCCGACGCTGGATATCCTCGATTTGCCGGCGATCAGCGCGCTTGCCCATGCGGCGGGCGCAGTCGTCGTGGTCGACAATGTCTTTGCTTCACCGCTGCTGCAGAAGCCGCTGGAGCTTGGCGCCGACATCGTTGTTTATTCGGCGACCAAACATATCGACGGGCAGGGCCGATGCCTGGGCGGTGCGGTGCTGGGAACATCTGAGTTCATTCATGGGCCGCTCTTTGCCTTCCTCAAACACACTGGCCCGGCGCTTTCGCCGTTTAACGCCTGGTTGCTGTTGAAGGGTCTGGAGACACTCGACCTCAGGATGGCGCGCCATTGCACGAGCACGGCCGATGTCGCGCGCTGGCTCGAGACCCGCAACGGTGTCAATCGCACGCTTTATCCCTTTCTCGACAGCCATCCCCAGGTGGCGTTGGCCAAACAGCAGATGAAGGATGGCGGCAGCATCGTCAGTTTTGAACTCGATGGCGGACGTCCACGCGCCTTCCGTTTCCTGAACGCGCTGCAACTGGTCGATATCTCCAACAATCTAGGCGATTCAAAGAGCCTGATCACCCACCCGGCGACCACGACCCATTCCAAACTGCCCCAGGCCGACCGCGACCATCTCGGCATCACCGACGGTCTGGTGCGCCTCCATGTCGGGCTCGAAGATGTTGAAGATGTGAAAGATGATCTGACCCAGGCCCTGGCGGCCTGAGCGTCGCGAACTTCCCCCTCTCCCCATCCCGGGAGAGGGGTTTCAAGACCATAAGACATCCTCCATCCCTTGCCGCTCCCCGCTCCTCACGCCACAGTGGTGCGAGGAGAAGCACCATGCGTTTGTCCATTTCTGCCGACATCGATGGTGTCGCCGGCGTCGTCACCTTTCATCAGACCGGGCCCAAGGGCTTTGAATACGAGCGTGCCCGGCGCTGGATGACCAATGAGGTTGTCGCGGCCTGTCATGCGGCGCGTGACTGCGGTGTGACCGATATCGTGGTCAGTGACAGCCATGGTTCAGGCGAGAATCTATTGCTCGAGGAATTCCCTGAAGGCGTTCAGATCGTGCGTTCCTGGCCTCGTCCGCTGGCCATGATGCAGGGGTTGGAAACCGGCCCCTTCGTTGCCGCCTTTCTGCTGGGTTATCACGCGGGTGCCCACCACGAGGCCTGCGCCCTGATTGCCGAGCGGACCCGTGCCGCGCTGGCCGATCTGACACGCTTCAAACCCTATGACATCAGCGCACCGGTCACGCTGGAGATCGTCTTCAAGGGCCGCATGCAGGCGGAACTGCTGGACTATCTGCCCAATGTCGAGCGGACCGGAGCGACCCGTGTGCGATTTATCGCCGCCGACATGGTCGAAGCCTCGAAGTTCATCGGGTTCGTGACGAACTACAAGCCGGACTGAGGAGAGCCTGATGGCCCGATGGGATGAAAAACTTGCCGGCGGTGAGATCCTGCTGATCGATGGCGCCATGGGCACGGAGCTGGAGCGCCGGGGCGTGCCGATGAGCGAACATTCCTGGAGCGGTGCGGCGCTGGTTGAGCACCCCGATGCAATCGTCGCCGCCCATGAGGACTACATTCACGCAGGAGCGGAGGTCATCATCACCAATACCTTCGCGGTTGCGCCCTACGGTTTGGGAAAATTGGGATATGGCGACCGGGTCGATGCAACCATCGCCGGTGCCGTCGACCTCGCCAAACGTGCCCGTGACAATTGCGGTGTCGATGTCGCGATTGCCGGTTCGATCGCCAACAGCGCGATCCGCAATCATCTGCGCGATCCCGAAGGCCGCCTGCCGTCCCATGAAGAGATGGTGACGAACACAAGGCGCATGGCCGATGCCCTTGCGAGAGGCGGCTGCGACCTGATCGCGCTGGAGATGATGCAGGAAGACAGAATGGCGCCGGCCGCCCTGGAAGCGGCCAAACAGACCGGGCTTCCGGTATGGCTGGGTCTGTCCTGCGACTGGAACGCGGCTCGCGACGGGCTGGTCGGATGCAGTTTCCCTGATGTCACCTTCGAGACGCTCCTCGACCTGCTGTTGCCGATGGAGCCCGATGCCGTGTGCATCATGCATAGCGAAGTCGCGCAGACCACCGCAGCGCTCGAACAGGTCAGGCAACGCTGGAACGATACGTTGGGCGCCTATCCGGAATCGGGTTACTTCGTCCCGCCAAACTGGAACTTCGTCGACATCATCACGCCCGATGACCTGGTCCGTGAGGCCCGTGGCTGGGTCGAGCAGGGCGTCACGATCCTGGGTGGATGCTGTGGCCTGGGCCCGGAACACATCGTCGCCCTGCGCGACGCCATCCCCTCCACGAAACCTGCAGCCTGAGGTCAGCCATGTCCGCCTGGAAAGACAAACTCGACAACGGCGAAATCCTGCTGATCGACGGCGCGATGGGGACCGAACTGGAGCGCCGGGGCGTGCCGATGAGTGCTATTTCCTGGAGCGGGACATCACTGGTTGAAAACCCCGAAGAGATTATTGCGGCACATGAGGATTACATTCGCGCCGGTGCCGAGGTGATCATCACCAATACCTTCGGCGTCGGTCCCTACCTGCTGGAAGAACTTGGATATGCCGATCGTGTCGACGAACTGATCCGTTCGGCCGGGGAACTGGCCCAGCGCGCCCGCGACAATGTCGGGATCGACGTCGCGATCGCCGGCTCGATTGCCGATCCCGGCATCCGCAACCGTGACTGGGTGCGTGATGCACCCGAGCCCGGCGAACAGGAGATGCTCGACAGTGCAGGCCGCATGGCTACGCAGCTTGCAGCAGGCGGATGTGACCTGATCGCGCTTGAAATGATGATGGATACAGTGGTCGCAACGATCGGCCTGAAGGCGGCCAAGGCAACCGGGCTGCCCGTCTGGATGGGGCTGTCCGTGCGCTGGAACGAGGCCGGCGACACCCTGATCGACCACAACGGCTCAGGCAAAGCAACGCTTGATGACATGCTTGATGCCTGGCTGCCGCACGAGCCCGACGCGATCAATGTCATGCACACCGCCATCGATGCGACAGGACCCGCTCTGGATGTCGTGCGTGCCCGCTACGACGGCCCGATGGGGGCCTATCCGGAGTCGGGCTATTTCACGATGCCGAACTGGCAGTTCGTCGATATCATCGCACCCGATGACCTGATCAGGGAGGCGCGCGGCTGGGTCGGGCAAGGTGCCACCATCCTGGGTGGCTGCTGTGGCCTTGGCCCCGAACACATCATCGTCCTCCGCGACGCCATCCCGTCCATGAAACCCGCAGCCTGAGGACAGCCATGCCCGCATGGAAAGACAAACTCGAGAACGGCGAGGTCCTCATCATCGACGGTGCAATGGGGACCGAGCTGGAGCGCCGTGGTGTGCCGATGCATGCCGAAACCTGGAGCGGGGCGGCCGTTCTGGAGCATCCCGAAGCGATTGTTGCCGCCCATGAGGACTACATCCGCGCCGGTGCGGAAGTGATCATCACCAACACCTTCGGCGCCTCGCCCCACATGCTGAATGCCATGGGTTACGGCGACCGTGATGAAGAGATCATCCGCAGCGCGGTCGATCTGGCAAAACAGGCGCGTGACAACATTGGCGTCGATGTCGCGATCGCCGGTTCGATATCGACCATGTCGGCGGGCAGCGATATTGCCGATCCCGGCGACCGTCATACCGATGAAGAAATCGATGACAGCATGAGCCGCATGGCCAGGGCGCTCGCGGCAGGCGGCTGCGACATGATCGCGCTCGAGATGATGCAGGATGTGCGCCGCGCGCCGGCTGCGATGCGCGGGGCCAAGGCAACCGGCCTGCCGGTCTGGCTCGGTCTGACCTGCGCCTGGAACGAAGGTTGGGACAAGCTGGTCGCCTTTGATTTTCCCGATTATGCCTTTGACGACATTCTCGATGCGTTGATCCCGATCGGCCCCGATGTCGTGAGTGTCATGCATTCCGACATGGATGTGACGACAAAGGCACTGGAGGTCGTCAAACAACGCTGGTCGGGTCCGCTCGGGGCCTACCCGGAATCGGGTTACTTCGAGATGCCGAACTGGCGCTTTGTCGATGTCATCGCACCCGGGGACTTCGTCGAGCGCGCGCGTGGCTGGGTCGGTCAGGGTGTCACCATCCTGGGTGGCTGCTGTGGTCTGGGCCCGGTCCATGTCGCTGCCATGCATGAGGCCTTGCCGACGTTTCATCAACACGCCTGAGGATGCCGCCATGACCCGCCACAAGAAGATCTCGTTTCCCAGATCACAAGGCGCCGCACTGGCTGCGCGCCTTGACCTGCCCGATGGCCCGCCACGCGCCTTTGCGCTCTTTGCCCATTGTTTCAGCTGCTCGAAGGATGCCTTTGCCGCAGCCAGCGTTTCACGCGCACTTTGTGACCTGGGGTTCGGCGTCCTGGGTTTGATTTTACCGGCCTTGGCGCGAGCGAGGGTGAGTTTGCCAACACAAACTTCTCCTCGAATGTCGACGATATCCTCCATGCCGTCGCCTTCATGCGTGAACACCATCGCCCGCCCACGATCCTGATCGGCCACAGTCTGGGCGGTGCAGCGATCCTGGATGCGGCATCGTCCGTTCCCGAAGCCAAGGCCGTGGCGACGATCGGCGCACCGGGCGACCCACGCCATCTCGAACATCTCTTTGCCGAGGTCGCACCCGTCCTGGAGGCCGAAGGGCAAGCAGAGGTCAATCTCGGCGGGCGTCCCTTCACCATCAAACAGCAGTTCCTCGATGACCTTGCCAAGCATGATCACCTCCAGGGCAAGGTTCGGGGCATGAAGAAGGCGTTGATCGTGTTTCACGCACCGCGCGACCAGATTGTCGGCATCGAAAACGCTGCGGCGATCTTCCCGGCGGCGCGCCATCCCAAGAGCTTCGTGTCGCTGGATGACGCGGACCATCTTGTCACGCGCAAGGCCGATGCCCGCTATATCGCCTCGGTCCTGGCGTCCTGGGCCGAACGTTATCTGCCTGAGTCTGAAACCGCAGAAGTCGCGGCCTCCGACGCTCTGGCCGATGGCCATGTCCGCGTCCGCAAAAACGGCCTTGGCCCCTTCGGTCAGGATATCTGGGCAAGCCAGCATCTCTTCCAGGCCGACGAGCCTGAGACGGTCGGTGGTCTCGATGCCGGGCCCAACCCCTATGATCTGCTTCTGGGTGGTCTGGGGGCCTGTACCTCCATGACCCTGCGCATGTATGCCGAGCGCAAGAAATGGCCGCTGAAAAGGGTCAGCGTCACGCTAAACCACACCAAGGTTCACGCCGAGGATTGCGAGGAGTGCGAGAGCACGCTGGGCAAGATCGACATCATCGACCGCGAGATCATTCTTGAAGGCGATCTCGATGACGCGCAGCGCAAGAAACTGATGGATATCGCGGAGCGTTGCCCTGTGCACCAGACACTGACGAGCGAGAATGTTATCCGCGATCGGTTGGGTGACTAAACTCAGTCAGTTATCGTCCTCGCGCATGGATCGGTATGGACGTTCTTTTCACTCGGCTTTCGCCGGCCCCTGTGGATCGACCTTCTTCCCGAAACCGCGGCCTTTCATGACGGCGGCATCACCGAATTTTTCGCGTACGGCATCGAGCGCCTTGTCGACCTTGCTTTCGGATGGCCCGACGCCACCGAAGAGGTCGGTCTGGCTGATCTGATCGGCCTCGATCAGGCTGTGGGTTCCGATCCCGATCAGGCGGAAGGCGCGGCCGTCGGTCTCGCGGCTGAGTAGCGGTTCGGCTGCCTGAAACATCTCTTCGGCCGATTGCGTTGCGCTCTTGAGCGTGCGGCTGCGCGTGATGATGCGGAAATCGGCGGTTTTGAGCTTCAGTGTGATGCCTTCGCCAGCCAGACCCGACTTCTTGAGACGGCGCGCGACGTTTTCGGCGAGCTGCCACAGGATCGGTCGCAGCCGGTCGGCATCGGCGATGTCGGTGTCCAGCGTCGTTTCCGAGGAGACACTCTTGGCCTCGCCTTCGGGATCGACCTTGCGGTCGTCTTCACCGCGGCTGCAGAGTGCCAGGCGATGGCCGATCTTGCCATAACGGGCGATCAGTTCGGCTTCTTCGATCCGCGCCAGTTCGCCGATCAAGGTGATGCCGTCGCGAGCCAGGGTCTGTTGCATCGCCTTGCCGACACCCCAGAGCAGCCTTACCGGCTGATCCGACAGGAAGGTTCTGGCCTCGGCCTGGCCGATCACGGCAAAGCCGCGCGGCTTGTCGAGATCTGATGCTATCTTGGCTAGGAACTTGTTGTAGCTCAGCCCGGTCGAGACCGTGATGTTGAGGGTCTCTTCGACGCGCCGGGTCAGCGCGGCCAGGGTCACAGCCGGACTGCCGCGATGCAGCGCCTCGGTGCCGGTCAGGTCCATGAAGGCTTCGTCGATCGAGAGCGGTTCCACCAGCGGTGTGAGGTCCTGCATCATCGCCCGGACCTCACGCCCGATGGTGACGTATTTGTTCATGTCGGGTTTGACGACAACCGCATCGGGGCAGAGTTTCAGCGCCTTGAACATCGGCATGGCAGAGCGGATGCCATAGGTTCGCGCGATATAGCAGCAGGCGGCGACCACACCACGATGACGGCCGCCGACAATCACCGGGAGGTCGCGCAATTCCGGGCGGTCGCGCTTTTCGATCGTGGCGTAAAAGGCATCACAATCAAGATGGGCGATCGAGAGGTTATGAAGTTCCTTGTGGCGCACGATGCGCAGCGAGCCGCAGGCCGGGCAGGTTCCGGCATCGGGGGGCGGTTGCTGACCGCAATCACGGCATAGAGTTTCCACAACGCCCATCATAGGGTGCGCTTTGTTCTGCACGAAGCCGTATGATCGCACTCTCTATTCTGGATGGAACGATGACCCACAGGCTGCTCAACAAATCCGACGAAAAACGCGCCGCTAAACATGCGGTTCCGGCATGGGCGCGGGGCGTATGGAAACGCACGCGCCTGCGCCATGAGGGCGGAATTGAACGCACGACCCGTGTGATCTGGGTCCAGACACCCCTGCTTTTCGCCGATATCCGGGTTCCCGGCCTCAAGGATGAAGAGGGCAGGGAAGAAGGGTTTTCCGGCCATCTCGAGGTGCGCGGCCAGATCTGCTCGTGGAAGCGGCCGATCGATCTCCACCCCGTCGGTGAACCCGGTGACGAAGGTGCGATGTTCCGGGTGGGTGACGACATGCTTGAGGCTGGCATTCATGCCAACTATGTCGAAGACTGGAAGCTGATCGGCGCGCCCGAACCGCATCTGGCGATGACCCGTGGCGCTGCCTGCCGGATCACTGCGGCGGGTCTGTCCTGGCCTGTCGGGGAGCCGCTGGAGATCGTCGTGGCCTGCGACGGTCACATCGTCCACGCCTGGCGCCAGAAAGGCGGAGATGGGCTTTGCTATCATGTCCTCAACCCGCAAACGGATTCGCTGCGCCCGCGCTACCATGTGGGCACTCCACGCGAAGAAGCTGCCCGCGGAAGCTGGCGTGTCTGGTCAACCAGTCTGGATGAACGTGGCGTTGCCGCACTTTGCGAAATGCTCGACTGACGGTTTTCTTCACTGTCATGGTCCGGCTTGATCGGACCACCCATTCCGGTGCCCTGATGTCACGTCCCGGCGGCGCTTTTCGCTGCTTTTCCGGCATGGATCGCCTCATCACGTGAGGTGACGACGGTACTATTGGGGTGTGGCGGAAAACCGGAGCGGACGCCAGAACCTACTCTCTCAAAGATCCCGATCGATCAAGGCCGGTGCCGATGGGTTGTCGAACTCGATCGCCGCCTTGTAACCGCTGTGGACGGCCGACGCGATGATCCCCGGCGCGTGACAGTCGCCGATACATGCCAGCGTCGCGCCATCCAGTTTCTCCGGCGATCCCTGCAGTTCGCGGAAGAGAGTTTCGTTCGGTTCGCGCCGGGTAACCGGCACCACCCAGTCGGCAGCAGCCGTGCGTGTGTTGCCCGAAAAGACACAGGACAGGGTGACGTGATCGGCCTCGACAGCCGCGAGCGATGAGTTGGTCACGATCTCGACCCCGGCGTGGATCAGGGCGGCATTGGATTGCCACATCTCGGCCGTCAGCCCACTGGCCTGACCGGCGCGCCCGCCCGGCGTGACCAGGGTCACGGCGTGGCCCTTCTCGCGTAATGCCAGGGCCAGCACCGAACCCATGTAGTAGTGGTCATCGTCAAAGATTAGAACATGGCCGGTCGGGTGCTCGTCATCAGCGAGCAGGGTATCGACACTGACGACCGCTGCGCCCTCTCCAAGTGCAACCGGGGAACTTCGGCTGTGGCCGATACAGTCGGTCATCCAGCTTGAACCCGTGGCGATCAGGATGTGATCGGCGCCGACATCGCCGATATCGGCTGGCGCCATGGGGCTTTCGCGAAAGACCTCGATGTTGGAGAGCTTTTCGATCTGGCCGACACGCCAGTCGCGTACCCGGGCCCACTCGCTCAAGCCCGGCAAGCGGCTTTCGGCGGTGACACGACCACCGAGGTCGCGGGTCGCTTCGGCCAGCATGACGTTGTAGCCGCGCTGCCCCAGGGTGCGGGTAGCTTCAAGGCCGGCGGGGCCTGCGCCCACGACCAGAACCTGCTGCGCCTTGGCCGCCGGCGGGACCCGTTCTGGATGCCAGCCTCTGCGCCATTCTTCGCCCATGGTCGGGTTCTGGGTGCAGCGGATCGGCACACCCATGGAATCGTGGGCGTAACAGACATTGCAGCCGATGCATTCGCGGATGTCTTCGGAGCGGCCTTCTTCGATCTTGGTCGGCATGAAGGGATCGGAGATCGAGGGCCGCGCCGCGCCGATCATGTCCTGGGAGCCGTTGCGAATGACCCGCGCCATCGTATCGGGTGAAGTAAACCGGCCCACTGCGACGACCGGTTTGGAAGTCATCGATTTGGCCTTGGCGACGTTTTCTTCCAGAGCGGCTTCCTTCACGAACCGGGAGACGCCCATTTCGACACCGTAGTCGGAGACCGTGATATCCCAGTAATCGGGGAGTTCGGCGAGAGACTCAAAGGTATCGCAGCTCTCGGGATAGCCCATGTCGACGGTGAAGCGTGTTGCCACAGCACAACGTCCGGCAACGGCCTCCAGTGTGTCTTCGATCAACTCGCGAATGAGCCTGGTGCGATTCTCCAGGCTGCCGCCGTATTCGTCGGTCCGCCGGTTGGTTGCGGCGCTAAGGAACTGCTCGGGCAGGTAGCCGTGCGTCGCATAGACATAGACGATGTCGAACCCGGCATCGATCGCGCGCTTTGCCGCATCGACCTGCCAGCGGCGGAACTCCCTGATGTCGGCCTTGTCCATCGTGCGGCTCTGGGTCACGCCCAGATTGGCGGGCGTGCCAGCTGGTCCTCCGGTCGGCTCCAGAGGCGTTAGACGCGAAGCCAGGTTTCCCGAGCGGCCACCGCCATGCCAAAGCTCGACCCCGGCCAGGGCGCCATGTTCATGGACCGCATCGGTCATCCTTCGGTGGGCTGTGACGTCATCGCGGTCCCAGAGGTGGGCATGGGGAAAGGCGCCGTCGTCGGATGTCGGATGCACGGAACAGTATTCGGTGCAGACCACGCCCCAGCCCCCGGCGGCCTTCATGCCGCGCATTCCCGCAAGGATGGAGGGCTGCAGCCAGCCCATGCCGGAGCAGTGGGGCACCTGGTAGAACCGGTTCTTGGCCGTCACGGGGCCGAGTTCGATGGGCTCGAAAAGGATGTCGTGGCTGGGATCGCGCATGGTCTGACTCTGGCTGGAACAAGAAGCTGTCACCCTATCGCGGTTCACATCGGGCAGGCCAGAGTGTCAAGCTATTGACTCTGGGTCATTTAACGCCATCTAATCGACCATGGGTCAATAGGAAGTTGAACATGCTGGATCAAGTGAAGCTGCGCGCCACGGCGGGTATGAAATTTGTTGACGTCGGTGGCGGCATTCTGGCTCCCGACCGCGCCGAGGAGGCGATTGCCTTTTTTGATGATGTGCGCCGGGTCGAGCCGGTTCTCTATCTGGGCGAAGATACCTGGCTGATCACCCGCCACGAAGACGCCAGAGCGATCCTGCGTGATACCCGTTTCAGCTCGAACGAGAGCAGCGAGCATCGTGACGGTGAAGAACCGACGGGCGAAGGCTACGCCCGCTCGATGCTGTTCATGGACCCGCCCAATCACACACGCCTGCGCGGCTTGGTGCAGCCGGCCTTCGTTCCGCGCCGGCTCAAGCGGCTGGAAGGCGACATCGAACACGCTGTCGATGATCTGCTCGACGCTGTGGTCGACAACGGGCGGCTAGATGTGATCGCCGATTTCGCCCGTCCGCTTCCGGTCTGGGCGATCTCGATTATGCTCGATATTCCAGAACCCGACCGCGATCGCATCCAGGAACTGGCGCAGGATTCATCCCTGACACTTGATCTGGAATACCTCGACAACGCCGGAGCCGAGCGTGCCCTGTCCGCTTCTGTCCTGTTGCAGGACTACTTCCGCGACTTCGTGGAGGCCCGTCGCGAGGAACCCGGTGACGACGTGCTGAGTGGCATGATTGCTGCTGAAGAGAGCGGAGAGGCTCTTAGCAACGAGGAAATTGTTGTGATGGCCGACCTGCTGTTTGTCGCCGACCATGAGACGACCGTGAATCTGATCGGCAACGGTACGCGAACGATGCTGGATCATCCGGGATCACTGGAACGCCTGGCTGCCGAACCTGAACTGATTCCGTCTGCGGTCGAAGAGAGCCTGCGTTTTTCGCCATCGGTGACGCTGAACGGCCGGACCGCGGCAGAGGACCTCGCCGTCGGTGACAAGACGGTCAAGCGAGGCCAGCACGTCATCATCCCGACGGATGCCGTGAACCGCGACCCCGAGAAGTTCACCGATCCCCACACCTTCGACGTCGCGTGCAAGGACAACGCCCACCTGACGTTCTCGATCGGCCCGCACGTCTGTCTGGGGGCTTTCCTGGCCCGCATGGAGGCACGGATCGCCTGGGAAAAGATACTCGGGCGTGTCACTGAAATCGCATCATTGGGCCCATCGCAATACCGCGAGCATGTTACCTTGCGTGGCTTGGAGGCTGTCGACATTTCGTTCTTGGCGGCGGCATGAACGCCGTTGCGCCGCGCTGGGAACGCAGGCCCGCTACACGCAGGGACGAGCTGCTCGATGCCGCCACCGGGTTGCTGCAGAAGCAGCCTCTGACTGACATCAAGGTCAGCGATATCACAGTGGTGGCGAACACTTCCAAGGGCACATTTTATACCTATTTCGCGACCAAGGAGGAACTCTTCGCTGCGCTGAACGAGCGATATCTCGACGGTCTGGTCGCAGAGATGGGGCGTGCCGGCAGTGACCTGGATAACGGCGACTGGTTCGACCGTCAGGATGCCACGATCGCCGCGGCGATCCTCTACATGTATGAGAAGGATGACCTGATCGAGGTCTGGGAGCGCGAGGATGTTGCCGCTGATCCCACTGAGCTGTTTTCAACAGGGTTTAACAGGATCGCATCGGCCTGGGCCGTCAGCATCGGAGAGGAGGTCGCCGCGGGAAGGGTGCATTGCGACGATCCGCTCACCACGGCCTTTCTGGTGGCGCACGCGATCGACGGTGCGGTGGTGCGCGACATGCTGGGCCGCACCGGACAGACCGCTCTGGGGCCAGAGCGCATCATTCCGGTTGCCCAGAAGATGTTTCGTGCCTTGATGGCCTGATCACGTTGCCTGTGTTTGCGAAAGGCTGGTGAGTTGCCGCCGCGTCATGACAATCAACACGATGGCGATGCCGTAGCGGTTGATCACAAAGGCCACCGCCGCGCCCATCAGGCCGAATTCGGCAATGCCGATCGCGGACATGACAACCGTTGAAACCGCCGCGACCATGATCACACGGGATGCCCGTTTGGCCTGGCCCAGCATGTAGAGGTTGTTTCCCGCAACCAGGGAGATGGCGTAGCCGACCATCGCAAAGGCGAGCACGACAAGCACCTGATAGACCTCGGTGAAATCCGGGCCGAACAGCGCGAGCAACTGGCTACCGAACAGGGCAAGGACGGCAAACATCACGACACCGCCGATGACGGAGAAACGCATGGTCCGACTGGCGATCCGGCGAAATTCACCCACGGTTTCGGGGTCGGCATTGTGCGACAGAAATGGTGTTGCCCCGGCAAGGCCGGCGCGTGTTGGAATGATGACCAGCATCACCAGCACCATGGCGGCGTGATAGAGGCCAGCCTGCTTCCAGCCCATCAGGATGTTGAGCAGGATGACGTCGCTGCCGACCGCAAGGAGCCGGGCAATGGCACCGACAGCCATGGGCAACGATGTCGCCAGCCACGCCTTGACGTCGAACACGGGCTTCTGGCGTGTGATCGATGACGACAACAGGAGGTCACCGATTTCCAGCAGAATGGCGATGACCATTGCGCAGCCCAGGGCAAACAGTCCATCGGTGGCTTCCATGTCGCTCACGCCACTTGCGATCAGGAAGGCGATGGCGAGTGCGAGTACGTCGCGACACTGCCCTTGGCCATGGTTCCCAGAAGCACGCGACCATGGGCAAGCAGGACACCTGCCAGCAGCAGGCCCAGAGCGATCAGGGGCACCAGCCAGGTGGCGTGAATCAGCGCCTCATGGGCATGGGTGTCGCCGGCCGCAATCGCGATCAGATAGACCGAAAGGCCGGTGGCGATGCCCAGGGTGAAGGTGAGCAGAGAGGCTCCCAGGATGAAGCCGTTGACCGCGCCAAACGCACCGGCCTTGCGGTAGCGCGGTATCAGGCGCAGTGCTGCCTGGTTGAAACCCAAGCCTGAGATCATCGTGAGGATGCGAATGACATGGAAGGAAAACGCAAATATGCCGAATTCCGTGACGCACATCCAGCGTGCGAACAAGACCGCCATCAGGCTGGCGGCAGCGAAGTTCCCGATGCATCCGGGCAAGGCCAGCAGTACGCGCTTGCGTAGTTCGCCCTCGCCGGTGCGGTGAGCATCGATCCCCTGACTCATCGCATCATTCTCCTCTATTTTCCCGTGAGCCATGACCCGGCGACATTGCAGACCCGGTCAGTGGCACAGCCATCACCGACAAGTTCCGTGCCTGAGGCGCTGCAAAAGGTGACTCGGTCCATGGCCTCAGGGTATCACGCGTGCCTGAGCTGAGAACGTGCATGGAATGACGATGGAACGTGATGATTATACGGCGGCAAGCCGGGCGGCCTGGGATGCCTCGGCAGTGCATCACCGCGAGAATGAGGATTGGCGCCTGTTGACCGATGGTTTCGCCAGACCAGGTTTTTCCTGCCTCGATGCAGTCGAAACCGAAGTGCTGGAGACAATCGGCGTGGCCGGGCGCGATGTCGCGCAGATCTGCTGCAACAACGCGCGTGAACTGCTTTCCGTCCGTAACATGGGTGCGGCCCGTTGTGTCGGCTTCCATCAGTCCGCCGAATTCCTCAAGCAGGGCGAAGAACTGGCCGTGATTGCGAGCCAGGAGATTGAGCTGGTCCCGGGTGACGTTTACAGGATCGATGACCGGTTTGACGGGACCTTTGATCTGGTTGTCATCACCATCGGCGTCTTCGGCTGGATGCCAGACCTCAAGGAGTTCATGGAGATTCCGGCACGTCTGCTCAAGCTGGGCGGGCGTCTGGTGGTCCCCGAGGAACATCCCGTGGTGAACATGTTCGACCCCCACGTGGAGCGGCCATTTGAGCCCTGTTTCGACTACTTCCGCGCCCTGCCGCTGCAGGAGGAGGGCGCAATCGTTTACGACGACACCGCCACCCAGACTGAAGCGACCCACTGGTGGTTCTTTCACACACTTTCGGATGTGATGACCGCAGCGCTAGAATGCGGCCTGTCGCTGGAGCGTTTCGACGAACACCCCGACAACATCTCGACCACGACCTACGACATCTATCAGAACCGGGCGACCACGATGCCGATGAGTTACCTGATGGTGATGAAGAACTAAGGTTGAAGGAGGAACCATGACGACAGACATCCAACAGACCCGCATCGACCTTGCCGCTGCCTACCGTTCGGCCGCGCGCATGGGGCTGAACGAGGGCATCTGCAATCATTTCACCATGATGGTGCCCGGCAGTCAGACCAACTTCCTGCTGATCCCCTATGGGGAGCATTGGTCGGAAGTGACGGCCTCGTCCCTGATCGAAGTCGATCTCGACGGCAACGTGATCGAGGGCGACGGCATCGCCGAAGATACCGCCTTCTGCATCCACGCGCCTATCCATCGCGCACGCGCCGATGCGCGTTGCCTGCTCCACACCCACATGCCGTTCGCCACAGCGCTCACCATGCTGGAGGATTTCCGCTTTCCCATGGCAAGCCAGAACGAACTGGGGTTCTACGGGCGCATTGCCTATGACGACGACTATACCGGCCTCGCCTTCGACACCCAGGAAGGCGACCGGCTCGCCCAGGTGATGGGCGATTGCGACATCCTGATGATGGCCAACCACGGCGTCATGATCGCCGGGCCTGACATCGCAACCGCCTATGACGATCTCTATTACTTTGAACAGGCCTGCCGCACGCTGGTTTATGCCTATCAGACCGGTCAGCCGATCAAGCGGGTGCCCCAGGACATCGTCGCGCGCACCGCGGCCCAGATGAACCGTGGTGGCGTACGCGAAGGCGCGACCCACCACTTCGCTGCCCTGCGCCGCATTCTCGACCGGCATGAGCCCGACTACGTGAACTAGGTACCGGCCCTGGTTAACCGGGACCGAAGCTGCAATGCGCGGCTGCTCCGCCGGAATACGCCTGCATAACAGGAGAAGAACATGGATCTAGGACTCACAGGCAAGGCCATCGTGGTCACGGGCGGAACGCGTGGCATCGGCCTGTCGATCGCGGATGTCTGTGCGCAGGAAGGCGCTGCGGTTGCTATTTGCGGTCGCACGCCGGAACACCTGGAAGCAGCAAAGTCGCAACTGGGCCGCCATGGCTGCAAGGTTTTTGCAGCACTCTGCGATGTCGGCGAGCCCGACCAGATCGTTCGCTTCATCGACCAGGCCGCCGAAGCGCTGGGTGGCCTCCATGGCCTCGCCAACAATCCCTCGGGCTTCGGCAGTGCGGACAAAGAAGAAGACTGGAAACGAAGTCTCGATGTCGACCTGATGGGAACCGTGCGTGGCACCTGGGCTGTGCTGCCACATCTGAAGGCGGCCGGTGGTGGCGCGATCGTCAACACGACCTCGATTTCGGGCATCGGCGCCTCGGGCAACCTTTCCTATGGCGCGGCCAAGGCGGCAGTCATTCAGCTCAGCCAGTCCCACGCCCAGACGTATGCGCCTGAAGGCATTCGCGTCAACACGATCGCACCGGGCTCGATCGACTTCCCCGGGGGAGTCTGGCAGCAGAGAAAAGCCGAGAACCCCGATGTCTATTATGGCACCAAGGCGGGTATTCCCTCCGGCCGCTTCGGCGAGCCCGAGGAAGTCGGGAGAGTCGCGGCGTTCCTGCTCTCGGATGCTGCAAGCTGGGTTACCGGCCAGGTCATCGCCGTCGATGGCGGCCAGAACCTTTAGACAGTCCTGCGAACGCACGCCGACGAAGATTGCCGCGCCTTGCAGGCTCGGCTACAAGGCCGCTCAACATTCGCGACAGATTTGAAAAGAGTGGAGCGGCGCTTTGGCCTCGTATCAGTACATCTATGTGATGAAGGGTCTCTCGAAGACCTATCCCGGCGGCCGTGAGGTTCTCAAGGACATCTGGCTGTCGTTCCTGCCGGGCGCCAAGATCGGTGTGCTTGGTGCCAACGGCGCCGGTAAATCGACCCTGATGAAAGTCATGGCCGGGCTCGAGACCGAGTTCAACGGCGAGGCCTGGGCGGCTGACCGCGTGAAGGTCGGTTATCTGGCGCAGGAGCCAGAGCTTGATCCGACCAAGAACGTCATGGGCAACGTCATGGAAGCCATGGCCGAGACCAAGGATCTGCTCGATCGTTTCAACGAGGTTTCGGCCAAGTTCGCCGAACCGATGGACGATGACGCGATGAACGCCCTGATCGAAGAGCAGGGTGAGCTGCAGGAGAAGATTGATGCGGTGAACGGCTGGGATCTCGAACGTACGCTCGAGATTGCGATGGACGCGCTGCGCCTGCCGCCGAGCGATGCAGAAGTCGCCAACCTCTCGGGCGGTGAAAGGCGCCGTGTCGCGCTATGTCGCCTGTTGCTGCAGAAGCCCGACATGCTGCTGCTC
>JABIUG010000023.1 GCA_018700655.1 Rhodospirillaceae bacterium
CGATCTCTTGCGCCTGCGCCGGCGCGATCGAAACGAAGAACACCATGCAGAGAATGAGAACAAGATGAAGAAACAGGCCGGGGCAAGGTTTCATGGACTTCATCTGGGAAGAATAACCACAAATACAAAGGGCCTTCCTGCCCAAACAGGAAGGCCCCCTGCAAACAAACGAAAGTGTGATCAGCCGTTCCAGATGCCTTCACGCACCAGATCGTCCTGGGTCGCCTCGATCGCACCACGCAGGATCCCGGCGAACTCGTCGATTTCCGCCTTGGTCATGATCAGCGGCGGTGACATGACGTTGAGATGACCAATCGGCCGCACGATCAGGCCGTTTTTCTGGGCATGATCGGCGATGCGTCCGCCGACATTGACCTCCGGCGGGAGCAGCTCCTTGGTTTCCTTGTTGGCGACGTTCTCGACGCACATCATGAAACACTTGCCACGAACTTCGCCGACCAGCGGCAGGTCGTTGAGCTCACCGAGCTTTTCCTCGAAGTAGGGACCGACGTTGCGGACATGACCGCAGATGTCTTCCTCATCGATGATCTCGATATTCTTGATACCAGCGGCACAACAGACCGGATGGCCCGAATAAGTGAAGCCGGTTGTGAACATCGCACCATCAGCCTGGGGCACGGACATCACATCATACATTTCCTGGCTGATGATCGTGGCCGACAACGGCTGATAACCCGAGCTGATGCCCTTGGCCGAGGTGATGATGTCGGGAACGATGCCGAACACGTCCTCGGACGCGAAGTAGTGGCCCAGCCGGCCGAATGCGGTCACGACCTCGTCGGAGATGTAGAGAATCTCATTCTTCTTGCAAACCTCGAGGGTACGTTTGTGGTAGCCCTCGGGCGGCACGATGACGCCACCAGCGCCCATGATGGGCTCGGCAATGAAGGCGCCGATGTTCTCGGCACCGACGTCCTCGATCTTCTTTTCAAGGTCCTCGATCAGCCAGTCGCCAAACTCCTCGACCGTCATGCCTTCGGGCCGGCGGTACGGATAGGGGCAGGCGACATATTCGACGATACCATCGGCCTCGTCGAAACCGATCTTGTCGAAGGCGATGCCGGTCAGCGCCGCGGCCAAATAGGTCTGACCGTGATAGGCGTCGATGCGGCTGATGATCTTCTTCTTGGACGGCTTGCCCTTCTGGTTCCAGTAGAAATGGACGAAGCGGATGGCCGAATCGTTGGCCATGGAACCGCCGGTGCCGAAGAACATGTGGTCGAGATCGCCCGGCGTGCGCTCGGCGATCATCGCGCCCAGGACGCCGGCCGGCGGCGTCGAGAGATGGGAGAATGGCGAATAATAGGGAATCTCGCGGACCTGATCGGCAATCGCCTGCACCATTTCCTCGCGGCCGTAGCCGATGTTGACGCACCACAATCCGCCGATGCCGTCGATGAACCTGTTGCCATGGGTATCGGTGACGTGAATACCGGAGGCCTCAGCCATGATGTCCGAGCCATCTTTGTCCCAACGGGAAAAATCCGTGAAGGGATGGATGACGTGATCATGGTCCATTTGCCAAAGTTCTTCAGCCGTGTGTTTTGTGTTCCTAAGCATGGTGATGTTACTCCCCTGGATTCTGGTGTTGGGCGGATTCTTGCCGGGCGCAGACAGAAAGGCCACCCTTTTTTCCTGAACGAAAGCATAGGCCCTTCCGAAGGTTCCGCGCGCCGTGCTCGGGCAAGCCTGAAGTAATCGTGATCGACCAGGAGGTCGTTTTGATGCGCACCGCCGAAAGTTTCGCCCCACATGCATTGAGACGGGGACGAACGATGGGCAGGGGCACCATTCCATGAGTACCATTCTGCTGATCGTGGCCGTCTTCACGGCAGCCTTCGCGATGGTCGCCAAACGCATGAATTCGACCATGCTCACCGCACCGATGATCTTCATCGCGTTGGGCGCGGTTCTGTCTTTGCTTGGCGACTGGCCCCATGCCGGCGCCGAGACCGCTCTCCATGTCGTCGCCGAAGTCGCCCTGATCGTCCTGTTGTTTATCGACGCGGCACAAATCGACCTCGGAGCACTGCGTAAGCAGCATGCCTGGCCGCAACGTATGCTGCTGATTGGCCTGCCCGGCGCGATGCTGATCGGCACCGCGGTCGCCTGGCTCTTCATGCCGGACTGGCCGATCTTTGCCCTGGCGCTGGTCGCAGCGATCCTCGCGCCAACCGATGCCGCGCTCGGCCAGGCCGTCATCACAAACCCCGCCGTGCCCGAACGCGCCCGCCGCGCGCTGACCGTCGAAAGCGGCCTCAACGACGGTCTCGCCCTGCCGGCCGTGCTGCTTTTCGCCAGCCTGGCGAGTTTCGAAATGAGCGGGGATGATACCGACTGGCTGATCTTTGCCGCAATGCAGCTCACGCTCGGCCCTCTGGTCGGGACTGCCGGCGGATCGCTGGGCGGCTTTGTGTTGCTACAGGCCAAGGCAAGGCGGCTGACCTCCGATACCTTTGCCGGCATCGGCGCGATCGCCCTGGCCGGTGGCATCTACATGGGCGCCGATGCGATCGGCGGCAACGGCTTCATCGCCGCCTTTGTTGCCGGGCTGTGTTTCGGCAATGTCGTCAAGGGCCGCTGCAAGTTCGTCTATGAATTCACTGAAAGTGAAGGCCAGCTGCTGACCTGGGGTGCGTTTTTCATGCTTGGTCTGGTGCTCGTTCCCAGTGCCCTGGCGCATCTGACATGGGCAACCGCCACCCTGATCCTGATCAGCCTGTTTTTTGTCCGGCCGATCGCGATCTGGCTGTCGCTGTTGGGCTCGGACGCATCACCCACCAGCCGGCTGTTTTTCGGCTGGTTCGGTCCACGTGGTCTTGCGACCGCCCTGTTTGCGCTGCTGATCGTCCCGGCGATCGACCCCGATTTCGCCGAGCCAATCCTGGCGCTTGCGATCAACGCGGTGTGGATCAGCGCGCTGCTCCACGGTCTCTCGGCACAGCCCGGTGCTCGCTGGTATGCCGCCCGAGTAGCCGCGATGGGCCCCTGCCCTGAAACACAAACCGGGGGAACATCAGCCAAGCCACTCGTCACCCATCACCATCACGACCTTCAACCTGAGGACCAGATTGCTCCATGAACAAGTTATCGATTGCCGCCGTCGCCGAGCTCGAAGACCGCAAGCCGCACTATGCATTGGTCGCTGAAGTCGACCTCGTCGTGGTTCGTTTCGATGACGCTGTTTCGGTTCTCTACGGCCGCTGCATGCATCGCGGCGCCCTGATGTCAGACGGGTATGTTCAGGGCAACAACCTGATCTGCGGCGTCCACTACAGGAACTACCGGCTCGATTCCGGCGTTTCGGAATACAACAACACCGAAGCCCTGCCGAAGTTCACCTCCTGGGTCGAGGACGGCCAGGTGCTGGTCGACGAGGACGAAATCACAGCCTGGTCCAAGGCCAACCCGCAGCCCTACAACCGCGATGCCTATCTGGGGCTTTACGCCGACACCAGCCACGGCGCGACCGAGGAACCCTATACCGGCCTGATCCAGGGTTATGCCCGCGACGGTCTCAAGCGCACCGGCCATCACGGCCGGGTCGACGCCATGGGCGTGCCCCGCGACCAGTTACCCGATTGGGATGATATCCAGCTTCTGGCAGCCCAGTTGCATCGCCCACCCCTGCTCGATGACGCACCGGTCAGCACCGAAGTCGTGATCGGCCCCAACGCGCAGAAACCCCTGAAACTCGACATCCCGCTCTTTGTCTCCGACATGAGCTTTGGCGCCCTGTCGGAGCCGGCCAAGGCGGCGTTGGCACGGGGCGCGGAACTCGCCGGCACCGGGATCTGTTCGGGCGAAGGCGGTATGTTGCCCGAGGAGCAGGCCGAAAACTCGCGTTACTTTTATGAACTCGCCTCGGCCCGGTTCGGTTTTTCCTGGGACAAACTCGCCAAGGTGCAGGCCTTCCACTTCAAGGGCGGTCAGGGTGCCAAGACCGGGACTGGCGGTCACCTTCCCAGCGCCAAGGTCAAGGGCAAGATAGCCCAGGTGCGCGGCCTCAACGAAGGTGAAGCCGCGATCTCGCCATCACGGTTTCCGGACTGGACTGAAGTCAGCCAGATCAAGGAATTCGCCGATGAGGTGCGCGACCGCACCGGCGGCATCCCGATCGGCTACAAACTCTCGGCCCAGCATATCGAGAAGGATATCGACGCCGCGCTCGAGGTAGGGGTCGACTACATCATTCTCGATGGCCGTGGCGGCGGCACCGGCGCCGCGCCCATCATCTTCCGCGACAACATCTCGGTCCCGACCATTCCCGCACTCGCCCGGGCCCGGCGCCATCTCGATCAGACAGGCCGCGACGACATCACCCTGGTCATCACCGGAGGCTTGCGCAAACCAGCCGATTTCATCAAGGCGCTGGCCATGGGGGCCGACGCCGTCGCGCTCTCGAACTCGGCCATGCAGGCGATCGGCTGCATCGCCATGCGTGCCTGCCACACCAACAACTGCCCGGTCGGCATCGCAACACAGAAACCACATCTGGTGAGCCGTCTGGTGATCGAGAAATCCGCCCACCAGCTCCAGAACTTCTTCGAGGCTTCGGTCGAACTGATGCAGGTGATGGCCCGCGCCTGCGGCCACGACCACCTGTCCGGTTTCAACCAGGATGACCTGACAACCTGGAAGAAAGACATGGCCGAACTCTCTGGTGTCGCCTTCGGCGGCGTGAGATAGACTGTCGCCATGGCAGGCAAGACCAACAAGAAGCGCATCATGGCGCTCTTCAAGCTGAAGAAGCGCGCCGAAACCGGAACCGCAGAGGACTGGCTGAAGCTGGCGTATGCCTATCAGTCCGGCGACTACAACACACCTCAACCGGAACTGGCGCGTGAAGCGCTGGAGCGTGCGGCGGAGATGGGTAGTGCGGCTGCGAAGGTTGCGTTGGCGCAGCCAAGCTAGTCCGCAAAGACAATCAGACAACGTTCCGTAGACGCGTCTTCGCCGAGAAACTTGACCGGACCACAGAAATTCTCCGTTGGCCGATAGGCAAGTTCAGTGTCGGGACAAACATTGACGAAGTGGTAAACGCCGGGATCGTATGTGGCGAAGTAGACATTGCGACATTCCAGAAGCGTGTTTCCGTTCTCATCTACTACCGGGCCGGCAGGACGGCCCTTCTCGCATTGCGAGAGCATACTCAACAGAATGCCGGCATCGATGAGGGCCAATTCACGAGGATACGGATTCATCGAACTAAGATTCATCATTGTTTGTGAGCGCAACCCGCCCTCACACCCGTAGTACTCGACACGCACATTCTGACTTTCGAGGAATGATTTGTGCTTTTCGCCTTCATCGATCAGCACTGAAGTAGCCGGCGCCCGCGACGCCTTCTGGCACGCAGCCAATTCAAGCATAATGCAGGCAATGCCTAGGCGTGTTGTTCGAACCATATGAGTTCCGCCTTCACACGATCGATATCCAGATCCAGCCAGGCGAGGAAATCGGGGTGCTCGCCGGACAGCCGGCCGCGCAGGTCAAGCAGGCGGGCGAGTTCGCGTTCGAGCGAATCGGCGAAGAGTTCGCGCTGCAGGGTGCGCTGGTCGTCGGTTAGCAGGTGCAGAAACCGCATTTTCAGCGCAGTCAGCAACTTGGCATAGGCGCCTGCCGTCTTGACCGGGGATTGCAGCAGGGCTTCGAGCTCTTCGCGACCTTCTGCGGTCAGTGCAACGATGGCGTCGCCGGGATCGTCAGCCTTCTCAACAACCTCGATGAGGCTCTCGAAACGGAGAAGTTCGATTGAGGATGACATGACATCGATCGGCGAACCGCCGTAGCTGGCGGTGAACAGGCGCACTTCGGTCGCGAGCGCGGCGTAAGCCATGGTCTCGTGGCCCGCCAGCACACCCAGCGCAGCAAGGCGGAGGGCTTCGGCGGGCATCAGGGTACGGTCGCGCTGCATGGTGTATCTATAACCCGCAACGGCAGACTGGCAAAGCGGCATGACCGGCGGCAGAGTGGTGTGACCATGACAGCAGACCCACTCGCCCGATCCCTGATCCTGCCCGAACCGGACCTGCCGCCCGGTTCCACGCTGCTGGACGAGGGCCGCG
>JABIUG010000188.1 GCA_018700655.1 Rhodospirillaceae bacterium
ACCTGCTTGATTTCATGGTTGGCTGCCGGTTGGTGACAATGGTGTTCTTTCCCGTTTCGTGAAGGAGTTCAAACCATGAAGCATTTCCTCTCTGCGGCACTGTTCGCTCCATTCCTGTTTGTCTTGCCTGTTGCCGCAGACGGCGATGCCGCATCAGGCGAGAGCCTCTTTCGCCGCTGTGCCGCATGTCACTCGATCGAAGAGGGTGGGCGTGCCAAACAGGGGCCCAATTTGTTCGGGGTTTACGGTCGGACAGCGGGCACTTCGCAGGGTTTCGACCGTTACTCCGACGGCGTTGCAAGCTCTGGCATGGTGTGGAGCGATGAAAGCCTGAGCCAGTGGCTTCAGGGCCCCGCCCAATTCATCGACGGAGCAAAGATGACCTTCCGCCTGAGCGACGAGCAGGACATCGCCGACGTCATCGCATATCTCAAGGCCAACAGCCCTTCAGCAGAATAGAAATATCAGAGGGCCGGCGGGTCTTTCTCCAATCGATCAATCGCGAACCAGAAAACAATCGGTCTGTTGCGTTTTGAGCAGGGAACAGATCGCCTGGGCTTCGCTTGCTGCGGGCAGGGGACCGGCCTGCAGACGAAAGACAGGTTCGCCGTCGTCACGCTGGGCTACACTGACCCGATGCGGCAGGCCGTCGAGCAGATCCGGGTGGCGCGCGACCATGTTCAACCACTCGTTTTGCGCGCGGCCTCTGTCGACATAGGCTGCAATCTGAATGAAGACCGGTCCTTCCTGAACTGTGCCGGTGCTTTCATCTCCGCCGGTCGTTTCTGTTTCCTGACCTTCAGTCCCGCCTGATGTCGGGCGTTCGAGAACATCCTGCTCGGTCGGCGGCGTGGGAGGCTCTTCGGGCGTTGGTGGGAAGGTCAGGGCCGTCAGCCGGATGATTGCCTGTTCGAACCCGGCTGCCGCAGCGAGTTCGTAATAGGATCTGGCCAGGTTCAAATCGGTTGCCACGCCGGCGCCGGATTCATAAGCATAACCCAGTGCATATTGACCCATCGGGTTGTTCTTCTCTGCTGCCCGCATGAACCAATCGACCGCAAGTGCGGGGTCGGCCTCGACACCGTCGCCGCGCTGATAGGCAAGGCCGAGCAGGACCTGGGCCTGGGCAAGACCCTGATCGGCGGCGTCACGCCACCAGCGCACGGCCTCGCTCATGTCGGGATCAACTCCGGCCCCCAGACGGTAGAGGTGGCCCAGATTGAACTGGGCGCCGGGATGCCCCTGATCCGCAGCTGCGCGGTACCATTGGGCTGCGGCGCGATAGTCGCGACCAACGCCCCGTCCGCTTTCGAAGATCAGGCCCAGGCCGAACTGGCTGTCTGGGTCTCCGGCTTCGGCCAGCCCCTGCCATTCGGCAATGGCTGCAGAGTAATCGCCGGCTGCATACGCTTCGACACCGTCGTTGTAGTCGGCATAGGCAGCGGTCGATGTTGCAAGGGCAAACCCGGCAAACACCCCCGCACACACAATCCCGATCCATCGCGCAACGTCCATAGTTGAACGGTGAGTCAACAAGCGCCCGCCGTCAACTGATGAACGACTCGACATCGACGGCTGCGTCGAAAGCCATGATCGTGAGTTTGTTGCGCCGGCCTCTTATCTCGATCTCATGACGGTTGATCGAACCATCCGGCATTTCCTCAAGATCGAGGACGCGCTCCGACACGACCAGTTCCGCCTGGAACTCTTTGGTTGCCGCTTCCAGTCTGCTGGCTGTGTTGACGACGTCGCCGATTGCCGTGACGCTCAAGGTCGAGCGGTATCCCATTTCGCCGACCACGGCCGCACCCGCATGAATCCCGATGCCCATGCGCAGGGGTTTGGGCAGATCACCGGCCAGGGTCTGGTTAAGCTCCACAAGCGCACGCCCCATGCTGGCGGCGGCTTTAAGGGATTGGAGCGAAGCGGTCTTGACATCGCTGCGCAAACCAAAAATCGCCATGACACCATCGCCAATGAACTTGTCGACATGGCCCCCTGCATCTTCGATCGCTGCACCCATGGCGGCGAAATACCGGTTCAGTATAAAAACCGTGTCATAGGGGAGCTGCTCTTCGGAGAGTGAGGTGAAACCCCGAAGATCGGCAAACAGGATCGCGACTTCACGTTCCTCGCCGCCACGTGGCAGATGAGAAGAAAGAATACGCTCGCCGGCAGAGCTTGGTGCAAGCAGTGGCACGACCTCGAGGTTGGCCTGAGGGCGCAACTGGCAGGCCAGCCGGACATCCTCGGGTGCTCCGATTCGCCGCAAGACCCGGGCTTCGTCGGGCGAGGGAGTCGGAAGCGCACCATCATGCTGGCGCACACGAACACGGCAGGTCGAACACCGACCACGTCCGCCGCACACTGCCGCATGAGGGATGTGCGCACGGTGGCTGGCTTCCAACACGGTGATGCCGCGTTCGACGCTGACGACCTTCTTGTCGCCATAGGTGATGCGAATGGGTTGGCGTTTTCGTTTGATCACACCACGCAGCGACCGTGCCGCGAGCAAAGCCAGAAGCAGGACGACCAGAATCGTGGTTGCGACGGGTTGTGCGCCATAGATCATGGGGACCAGTTCGGCTTCTACCGGGAGGAAACCGGTGCGTTCAGCCATGGCTGCGACCCAACCGTCTTGCTGAGCCAGGATGCTGATTTCCCGCCCGCCGGTGATGAAGCCGAGAATGCCCATGACGGGAACCAGAATTGCTGCAGCAAAGAGCCAGGGCGCTGCCGTACCGTACCAGCGTTTGAGATGCAGCCAGTTGCGCAGACCGATCACGCCATGGACCCAGATCAACAGCCCGACCACGACCTGTTGCAGGCCCAGCAGTGGGGCGTTGACCCACAAGCCAAACAACTCATAGGCATAGTCGACCGACATGCCATAGAACGCGTCGGCCACTCTGGTCGCGACGATATGCGCGGCGATCATGGTCGGAATCAATAGGCCAAGGCAGATCTGGATCGCGTCGCTCCAGGGCATGATCAGGCTGGCGCGCCGCCACAGTGTGTTGAAGGCCAGAACCACGTGCACCAGCATGGCGCCGTAAAGCAGAATGGTTCCGGGCCAACTGCGCCAAACCGGTTTGAAGACAGCCAGGCCGGCTTCCATCCAGGCGAGCGAATGCAGGCCCAAAGCGTGGTTGAGCAGATGGGTCGTGATGAAGAAGAAAAGAATGAGGCCCGAACAGAGGCGCAGCTTTGCCAGCACGCTCTAACCTCCCTGGCCGGCATTGGGTAACATCGCAATCGGCCTGTTGGGGCGCTGCAACAAGAAGAATTCAGGAACCTGCCCGGTCGCCGTGATTACGAAAGTCATCGCCACGGCCTGGCCGGGCTCGATCACACCGTCGAAAAAACTCAGGGCGTCGCGCGGCTCTTCGAACACGGCACTTTGCGCGAAACCATCGGAGACAAAGGGCCGCCCGGCCTGCGACATCTGGCCGAACGACAGCCCGTCATAGAGATCGCTGGGTGTACCGAAAACCTTCTGCAGCTCGATGTCATAGAAGGTCCAGGCCCTGCTGGTGGCGTCGATCGCGATCTTGCGGATGGCAAAACCGGCCGGATGTGCCGTCGGGATCGGATTGCCCGAGTGGGGCCCCAGACCGCGTATCACGAGCACAACCCCCGTCGTGCTGGTGATTTCCTCCAGAACCGTGATCGGATCGGCCAGCGAACCGCTGCCGGACACGCCATTAATCGTGAATCCACCCATCTCGTCGCTGAAGGTCAGGCCGTGGATCGTCCATGACTCGGCATGTGCTGGCCCCACAGCTAGTGCGGCCAGTGTTGTGACCACAAGCAGCCAACGGTGTGGGCCAACCCTCAGCACCAATCACCTGCCACGATCACCTCTTGTTCAACCGTTATGGTTCGCGTCGCCCTGTCGCATTTCATGGTGAAAGGATAACACAAGGTAGCTCTGGTTGACTGTCCTGCAGCCCGCTTTGGAGCATAACGTCTTCACGAAATGGTTGGCGTGTGCAGCGCGTTCCGAATGCTCCGGATTTGCTCTAAGGTGATCTTATGGAAAGTTCTTCACAGATCATGGGCGAACGCTTCGCCATGGGGCACGCAAGTGCCGCGAGCTGGCAGCATGCGGCGCGCCAGGTTGCCGAGCAACTGGGCGACCGTGATGAAGATGACGTCGGTTTCATCTATGTCACCGACCATCTGGCCGAACATCTGGGCGACATCACATCGTTTCTGGTGGCTGCGACTGGCACCTTGAACTGGTGCGGAACGGTCGGCATCGGGATCTGTGCCACCGGTCGCGAATACTTCGATGTGCCGGCCGTGGTTGCGATGACCTGCCGTATGCCGGGTGCGAACCTTGCCATGTTTGCATCGGTCGATGACGCCATAACATCTTACAGCGAGCTCGGTTCCGGTCCTGGCGGGGCATTCTGCATTGTCCAGGGTGATCCAAGGCGTGAGGAACTGCTGGGTGATATCCCTCGACTGGCGCGCGACACCGACGGGTTTCTGGTTGGCGGTCTGACTTCGTCGCGCGGCGCCTTCGAGATGGTTGCAGGCCATCCGACTGACTCCAGTCTGTCGGGCCTTCTGGTCACATCAGCCCAGGTCGCGACCGGCCTGACACAGGGTTGTTCACCGCTGGGCGGTTATCACGAGGTGACCCGGGTCGAAGAAAATACCGTCTTGGAGTTGGATGGCCGTCCGGCCATGGACGTCTTTGTCGAGGTTCTGGCCGAAGCCGGGATCAATGATCTGCGCGAGCTCTCAGGCGCGCTTCATGTCGCACTGCCGGTCAGTGGTTCTGATACCGGTGACTACATGGTGCGCAATCTCCTGGGGCTTGATCCCGAAGCGCGTGCGATAGCGATCGGTGATCGTGTCGAAGAAGGCGACGCCCTGATGTTCTGTCGGCGCGACCAGGAAGCCGCTGAGGCCGATTTGCGCCGCATGATCCATGGCCTCAAGGAGCGTGCCCTGCGCCCCTGCGGCGGGCTCTACTTCAGTTGTCTGGCGCGTGGCCCG
>JABIUG010000189.1 GCA_018700655.1 Rhodospirillaceae bacterium
CATCAACACGCTGGGCCTTGGCCACGTTCTCCACGCGGCCACCGCCGGAGCAGCCCAGGCGCTTGGCCGTGATGATCTCGGTCGCCTGCTGCCGGGTGCGAAGGCCGACCTGGTGCTCGCTGACCTCAGCCATCCCCATATGCGCCCGATCCGCGACCCCCTGCGCAGCCTGGTTTTCTCGGCTGCCGATCGCGCGGTGAAGGATGTCTTTGTCGATGGCCGCCAGGTCGTGTCGGATGGCAGCGTCACGACGCTGGACCCTGCCGGGGCCCATGAACACCTGCAGGATGCCCAGGCGCGCATGCTGGCCGACGGCCCGAACCGTGACTTTGCCGGCCGCGATGCCGAGACCATCGCGCCTCTTTCGCTGCCCCGCATGGGCGCCAACCATTAGAGCCCAACGCTTTCAATTAGAGACGACGGAGACCGACCGATGGAAAATTCACCCTATGACTACATCGTGGTTGGGGCAGGTTCTGCCGGCTGCGTCCTGGCCAACCGGCTGACCGAAGACGCCGATACCCGCGTTCTGTTGCTGGAATATGGTGGCAAGGACGACAGCATCTTCGTGCAGATGCCGACCGCGCTGCAGATTCCGATGAACATGCCCCGCTTCAACTGGGGCTTCTGGAGCGACGCTGAGCCCAAGGTCGATGACCGGAAAATCGATGTTTCACGTGGCAAGGGGCTGGGCGGCTCATCGTCGATCAACGGCATGATCTATGTCCGCGGCAATGCCTGTGACCTCGATCAATGGGAAGAACTTGGCGCCAAGGGCTGGGCCTACAAGGACTGCCTGCCCTACTACAAAAAGGCCGAGAACTGCGCCTATGGCGAGGACGAATACAGGGGCGGCAGCGGCCCGCTGCACACCTGTAACGGCAACGGCATGAAGAACCCACTCTACAAGGCGTTCATTGAGGCCGGTGGCGAAGCAGGTTACGGCATATCGGACGACTACAACGGCTACCGTCAGGAAGGCATGTCGAAGATGGACATGACCGTCAAAGGTGGCGTGCGCTGCAGTACCGCCAATGCCTACCTGAAACCTGTCCTGAGCCGCCCGAACCTGACCGTCATGACCCATGCCCTGACCAAACGGGTCATCCTGGAGGGCAAGAAAGCTGTCGGTGTTGAATTCGAACGCAATGGCAAGACGCAGCAGATCAGAGCCAACCGCGAGGTCATTCTCTCGGCCGGAGCGATCGGTTCCCCCCATATCATGCAAATGTCGGGCATCGGCCCGGCCGGAACCCTGAAGGCTGCCGGCATCGACGTGCTTCATGAGTTGCCGGGCGTGGGTGAGAACCTTCACGACCATCTGGAGTCTCTGATCCAGTATTCGACCAAACTCCCGGTTTCGTTGAACCGTCATATGGGCCTGTTCGGCAAGTTCCTGATCGGTGCGCGCTGGTACTTCTTCAAGAGCGGGTTGGGCGCGACCAATCACTTCGAGGCCACAGGCTTCATCCGCACCCGGGCGGGTTTGAAGTGGCCCAATGTTCAGTTCCACTTTCTGCCCGCCGTGGTGCGTTACGACGGCAAGGGAAACTCAGGGCCCCATGGTTATCAAATCCACTTCGGAATCAACAAACTGAAGAGCCGCGGCTGGGTTCGGGCCAGGTCAATAGATCCGCTTGAGAAGCCCGAGATCGTGATGAACCACTTCCAGGACCAGCAGGACATCGACGACTACCGCATGGCCTTCAAGCTCTCGCGGGAAATCGGCATGCAGCCGGCGCTTGATCCGTTTCGCGACAGGGAACTCGATCCCGGTGAACATGTGCAGACCGATGACGAAATCGATGCATGGGTCCGTGCCAATGTGGAAACCGCCTACCACCCCACATGTACCTGCAAGATCGGCGCGGACGACGACCCCATGGCCGTCGTTGACCCGCAATGCCGCGTACGTGGCATCGAGGGCCTGAGAATAGTCGACTCCTCTATCTTTCCGACCGTTCCCAACGGTAACACCAACGGGCCGACGATCATGCTTGGTGAAAAAGCCGCCGATATCATTCGAGGGAAAGACCCGCTGGCGCCGTCGAATGCCCCGGCCTATGTCGCGCCGGACTGGGAAACCAAACAGCGCGAAGGCGTTGCGGTAAGGCCCATGCTCTGAACCCGTGCCCTGCGCCGAGTCAACGATTCCAAGGCAGGGCGATTTGCTTTAGATTTTCTTCGAACAGTCAGCTAGGAGCGCCACCATGGCCTCAGCCGATTATCTGCCGCCGCTACGCCATGATGGCCAGGCAACAGACGACTACAAGCTGATCACGGTCGCGCCGGTTACCGGTTCGCTGGGTGCCGTGATCTCAGACGTCGATCTTTCTTGCGGCCTGGAAGGCAACCTGCTTGCCGAGGTGCGCCGCGCATTGCTCAACCATCTCGTGCTCGTATTTCCCGGTCAGGAACTCAGTGCCGAACAGTTGATTGCACTGGGCGCCACGTTCGGCAGCCTGCATGTCAATCCGTTCGTCGCCGGCCTGCCCGATCACCCAGAGATCATGCAGATCCGCTCGGAAGAAAATGAAACCGCCCGGTTCGCCGGGCGTTGGCACAGCGATATCACCTGGGAAACGCGCCCCTCGATGGGGTCCCTGCTCCATGCCCGCACGATCCCGCCCTATGGCGGCGACACACTGTTTGCCAACATGTATATGGCCTGCGAGGCCCTGACGCCGACCATGCGCCGCGTATTGAACGGCCTCCAGGCCCAACACACCGCTTTCCAGGGTCACGGTCGCGCGGCGGCGTTCGCCGATGCACCCGAGGTTGTCACCCACCCGCTTGTGCGCACCCATCCAGAGACCGGGCGCAAGGCGCTTTTCGTCAATGAGTATTTCACCTGTGGCATTCAGGGCATGACATCAGACGAGAGCCAGCCGATCCTTGATTTCCTGTTCCGTCACATGGTCCGTACCGAGTTCACCTGCCGCATCCGATGGAGCGAAAACGCCCTGGTGTTCTGGGACAACCGCTGCACCCAGCACTACGCCGCAAATGACTACCCCGGCGACAAACGCCTGATGTGGCGGGTCACGATCAACGGCGACAAACCTTACTAATCGTGACGTGTTGGTTCCGCAAAGCTGTTGGCCTGGTCGGTCTGGCCCTGGCGCTTAGCGCCTGCAAGACGCCGCAATCGGTTACCGAACTGAGCGACCAGGCTGTCGTTGATAACTTTCGCACGATTGTCTTCTTTCGCGAGTTCGATCCGGGCGTGAACCATCCGCTGACGCGTTGGGAAAAGCCGATCAGTTACGCCTTTGTCGGTGAGATCACGGAGCGCCAGCGCAACGAGCTCGACGCCCATCTGGCCGACCTGACGAGGCTGACGAACCGCGCATTCTATGAAACCGACCCGGAAACAGCGAGTCTGGTTGCCATTCTGGCACCGGACGCCTTCGAACGTGCCGTCGATACCTATGACGACACCTATCGCCGCTTCTTCACCAATGACGATGTCATGCGTGAGATGACCGCAGAGATGCATGAGGTCGCGCAATGCTTCGGTCGGATCGAAACCGATCGGCGGACCGGAGAACTCGAGCAGGCCGTCGTCGTGATCCCGACGGAGGTCGATCGCTTTCTGGTGCGTGCCTGCATCATCGAGGAGCTGACCCAGGTGATGGGCCCGGTCAATGACTCCGATGAAATCAGGCCTTCAATCTTCAACGACAGCAGCGGCAACCTTCTGTTGTCTGACCACGACGAGTTGATTCTGCAAATCCTCTATGACGACCGTCTGCAGGCCGGCATGACATGGGAAGAGGCCGAGCCCCATGTCCACGAGATCGTCGCTGACCTGCGAAACTGATCAGGCCCCCTGCGCGGCCGCGACCAGGGTGTCGACATCCGCCGGGTCCGAATTGAAGCTGGTGACCAGGCGGATGCTGCCGTGGCCGTCGCCGGACGGACTGATCGGGTAAAGCCCGAAGCCTGTCGCGGCCATGGCGTCATAGACGGCGATTGGCATCGAAAGGAAGATCTCGTTGGCTTCAACGGGATGCAGCAACTTCACACCATCGACCGCCGCCACCCCTTGTGACAACCGCTTGGCCTGCGTGTTGGCATGGGCCGCCCAAGTGATCCAGTTGTCGTTGGCCAGATAAGCCTCGAGCTGGGCCGAGAAGAACCGCATTTTGCTGAAGAGTTGCCCAGCCCGCTTGTGCAGGCGTTGGAGTTTGACGAACTCCTTGCGTTTTTCACCGAACACGACAAGCGCCTCGACCGCCATGCAGCCGTTCTTGGTCGCGCCGAACGACATGACATCGATACCGGCCTTCCAGGTGACCTCCGCCGGACTGCAGCCCAAAGCAGCGACCGCATTGGCGAACCGCGCACCATCCATGTGAAAGACCATGTCGAGCTCGGTGCAGAGATCGCCCAGCGCCTGAACCTGCGGAACCGAATAGATATTGCCCCATTCGGTCGCCTGGGTGATCGACAGCGCCGCACGCATGGGATGATGCAGATCATCGACCGGAAAGGCTGTCGCCGCTTCTCGTACCGTCGCGACATCAAGACGGCCATGGTCGCCCGGGAGGTCGGCCAGCTTGGCGCCACCGCTAAAAAATTCGGGGCCATTGGCTTCATCAACCATGATGTGGGCGTCATGGTGGCAATAGACCGCACCCCAGGGCGGCGTGATGAAGGAAACGGCAAGACAATTCGCAATCGTGCCGGTGCCGACAGGCAGAACCGAAACCTCGGTCTCGAAGACCTCGGCGAAACGCGCGGTCAGGCTATCGGTCAGGCCGTCACCTCCATAGGAGCCGACGCCGCCACCATTGGCGCTTGTGATCGCCTCGAGTATTTCAGAGGCGATACCCGAAACGTTGTCGCTGCCGAAATGGGGAGTGGCCATGCTTGCGTCCTATTCGCTGCGGGGAAGCAGTTCGAGAGTGCCCAACGCTTCGCCCGTCCGGCGGTCGATCGTCAGGATTTCCTGAGCACCCGAAGGCAGCGCAAGCAGGAGAGAGAGCGCCTCCCCTTCCAGGGCCATGGCTTCGACCCGCGCACCAGCGGGCAACGCAACGGCAACATCGACAAATGTGTCATCGCGCTCAACCGTGTTACTTGTGTTCATGGTGGTGCTGGCGCTCTTATCCTCGCCAACCCGCGTGATGATGCCAAAGACCAGAAGGACCGTCAGGCCGACAATGACCAAGCCAAGGCCGATCACGATAGCTTTGATCATGGTAGGTGGGCGGTCCATGCTGTCTCTCTGGTTCGAATTTTGAAATCTGTTGGGAACATAAGGCGTTGTTTGAAGTACGCAACCTGGAACACGTCGTTACCGAGGAAGAAGCCGGCAACCGTCTTGATCGTGTGCTGGCCGAAGCCCATTCGGATCTGTCGCGCTCCCGTATCCAGGCACTGATCACCGAAGGTCGCCTGATCGCCGGGGGCCGGACGATAACTGAGGCCAAATACAGGGTCAAACCGGCTGAACGCCTGACGCTGAAGATCCCGCCCGCGCGCCCTGCCCGGCCGATCGGCCAGGACATCCCGCTCGATGTCGTCTTTGAGGATGAACACCTTCTGGTGGTCGACAAGCCGGTCGGCATGGTCGTGCATCCCGCTGCGGGCAACCCGGATGGTACGCTGGTCAACGCGCTGATTGCCCATTGCGGCGACAGCCTTTCAGGAATCGGCGGCGAAAAGAGGCCGGGGATCGTGCACCGGCTCGACAAGGACACCAGTGGCGTGATGATGGTGGCCAAGACCGACAA
>JABIUG010000190.1 GCA_018700655.1 Rhodospirillaceae bacterium
CAGGCACCGCAGGCCGCCGCGCAGGGATTGCACCCGCCACAGGCACCGCAAGCGCCACAGGCAGAGCACGCATCACAGGCGCTGCAGCCGGCAGCCATGCCGGTCGCAACCGCGAGGCTCGCACCACATCCGCCGCAGCCACCGCATGCGCCGCAGGCACCACAGCCGGCTGCGCAGGCATCACAGGCACTACAGCCTGCGGCAAGTCCGGTCGGCGCCGGTACAGCTTCCGGGTTGGTCGCCCCGGACGTGGCATAGGTGTTGTTCGATGACGTGCGACCGCATGGAACGGTCGCAACGCCAATCGCCAGCACCGCGCCCGCGCCCATGACCGCCGGTAGAACCGTCGTCGACAGCAGATTGCGCTTCAGTTGACTCATGGAATGAGAAGCCTCCAGGTTTGGCAGAGTGTAAACGTCACGACTTTGTGTCGGACGAGGTTGGCCGAAATCTGGAACACTCGCCCCTCGATCACAGCTCCCGATGCAAATGATATTCGCGCGTTGCACTGACAAACCAATGAAAGGCTTTCACGATACTGTGAGAGGCAAAGCCATGAGAATTGGGCATCTCGCGACCCTCCACGTCATGCTCACGGCCATCATGCTTGGCCTGCCCCACGCCGGCGCCGACGACATCCCCATGCCCGACACGATCGCAATCCCCGCAGGCGCCTTCATTGCCGGTTCCGACTCCCGGGAACAGGAAGCGGCCTATCTGCTCGATGAAGCGGCTTATGGTCATACCCGAACCCGCCAATGGGGCTGGTATGACGACGATATGGAACGCCATCAGGAGGATCTGCCTGATTTCCGGATCACCACCAACCTCATTACCCAGACGCAATATGCGGCGTTTGTGGAAGCCACGGGTTATCCGGCACCCGATGTCGACAAGACGACCTGGGATTCCTACGGGCTGATTCACCCATACGAACGTACCCGGCCCTATGCCTGGACCGATGGCACACCTCCGCCCGACAAGCTTGACCATCCCGTGGTCCTGGTTGATCACGCCGATGCCGAGGCGTTCGCGGCCTGGTTGTCTCTTGCGTCTGGGCAGTCCTGGCGGTTGCCGACCGATCTGGAGTGGGAAAAGGCCGCCCGAGGGACAGATGGCCGCATGTTCCCCTGGGGCAACGTCTGGAACCCGGAGCTGCTTAACAGTCACGACGCAGGCCCCTTTGCCACGGTACCGGTAGGATCATTCCCTGATGGCGCAAGCCCCTTCGGCATGCTTGATCCTGCGGGCCAGGTTTTTGAATGGACCGCGACCCAGCAGCGCGCAGGGCGTTACTGGGTCAAGGGAGGTTCATGGGATGATCGCGGTTGCGGCGTGTGCCGGCCCGCTGACCGCCACGGACGGCCTGAAGACCTTCAGCACATCCTGATCGGGTTCAGGCTTGTGCTTGAACCCTGAGCTGTCATCACCTGGTCGTCGCTGCGAGCTTGTGGCTCCCACTGCGCGAGCAGGCGCTCTTCGGTCAGGTCATAGTGATCGGATGCGTCCTCGGGTTTCTGAGGAATACCCGAAAGGAAAGGGTCGGGTGACCATGTATCGCCACGTGGCACCGATGCCCCAGCGACAATCCGGTCGCTGCAAAGTGCACCCCTGGAATCAGCGTATGATGCCGTGCCGTCGATATTGACACCCCATACGCCGACGAGCGCGAGGGCGAGCAAACCAACAACAATCCATGAACCCAGAAATTCCGTCGCTCTTGTGGTTGGCAACCTGGACATTGGGTGGAGTTCTCCGTTTCCCGCGAGCGCTCTTCGTTAAGCGAACGCTTTGTTAAGTGGGGACGCTTCCGTGGGAAAACCGTCACTCCCGATCACCACCTGTTGAAGTGCCCGGCGAAAGTTTCTCTGGTTGAAAGCCGATGGTCGAATAGCCATGCTCATTGTATGGCTACTTCATCCCAGAACTCAGTGCAGCCGCAGGCAACACGTGACCTTCCGCCGCGCATCAAACTTGAAGATCTCGACCACGACACGCTCAAGGAGATGCTGGCGGCCGGCAAGGACGTGCTTGAGTGTTATCGCGTGCTGAAAAAAACCAACGACAACATCGTGGGCGAACTGCTGCGTGACGTCGGTACGTTCTTTCAGTGGCAGCATTACCCAAAGGGCGACATTTTCGACCGGGACAGCCACAGCCAGCACTATTACCACGCACACCCCAAGGGCCAGCGGCCCGGCGAACACGGCCACTTCCACACCTTTCTTCGTGCTTCGGGCATGAAACGCGGCGTCGAGCCGGTACCCTATAACGGCGATGCCACCTGGCCTGTGGGCAGCGATGCACTGAGCCACCTGATCGCGATCTCAATGGACGCAAAGGGTTATCCGATCAGCATGTTCACGGTGAACCGCTGGGTCACGGGCGAGTCCTGGTATGCCGCCGAAGATGTCTGCGACATGGTCGATCAGTTCGAGATCGACCACGCCAGGCCGTCCTGGCCGGTGAACCGCTGGGTTACCGGCATGGTTCACCTGTTCAGCCCGCTGGTGAAGGACCTCATCCGCGAGCGTGACCTTGCTCTTGATGCACGGCGTCAATCCCATCCCGGTGACGTCTTTGAAGACAAGGGGCTCGAAGTCACTTCGCAGAGTCCGATTTCAGTCGAAAAGCAGATCACCCGCCTGCGCGCCCTGCTCGCTTAGACCGGGCTTCATTCACGCGTTCGGCGCATTCGGATGAGTTCCATCTGAACGCGTTTGCTTGAGAGTAAGACAAAGCCCAAAAGACATGCGTCGCTCCCAGGGGGGGGCCGGGAGCGACGCGTCGTCAAAACGTCGGCCGTTACGCGATCGCACGGTCGGGGACGGGGAGATTGATCGCGCCCAAACGGGGCGTCCTTGGGGGAGAACGTTTATCCCGCTGCCGGGCCGAAACCCGAAACCGACATCTCATACCTTGGATATGCGTTCGCGATTACAGGCAGACAAGAAGCAGGTTGCCCGATCCCGACGATGTGATCAGCGATCCATTCGCAGTTGCAGGCATCTTCAGGTTTGACGAGCAGCGAGCCAGTCGACATATCGTTCGATATCGCTGTCGGTGCTGAAGAGATGGGTCG
>JABIUG010000191.1 GCA_018700655.1 Rhodospirillaceae bacterium
CCATCAGGATGACCGGTTCGCCCGGCCGGAGTTTGGCCATCAGGTCGGAAGATCCACCCATCTCGAGACCGATCACGCTCAACTGGCGGCCTTCGACCGGGATCGATGCGCCGGTCATCGCCAGAGGCTCCATTGCCAGCAGGGTGCCGTCTTCGCCCTTGGGCGCAAAGGTCTCGTAGTTCTGCAGCCGGTAGAACTGGCCGGGCAGGAACATCGAAGCTGCTTCGGGGGCCTCGACCACGACTTCGACAATCGTTGGTGTAAGCCGTTCGACGCCGACAACACGGGCGACCAGCCTTTCGTCGAGCGCTTTGACAAAGCTCTGGTCGTCGCGGTCCTGGGCGGGACCAAGCCGTCCGAGCATTTCAGTGATCACGGGATAGGTGCGCTTGGCGCCGCCCATGGCCTTCACGACGTTGCCGGCGAAACTGGGGTGCAGATCACCGTGGAAACTCACCGCACGTCTGTCCTCGCCAAGATACATCAGGACGTGGGTCTCGGCGGGTTTGGCCATGCGTTCGGGGGTCACTGCATGGCCGTCGAGATCAAAGGCCTGGAAGAACCTGCCGTCGAGGCCCAGGTGCTCGAGGTCTTCGCGCGCCAGCACCGTATTGGGCTGGGTCCCGGCGGCAACCAGCACGGCGCGGGCATCGAGCACATGTTCGGCGCCGTCGCCGTCGGTCAAACGGATCGCGCGGGCATGGCCGGCTTCGTCGGTCTCGATTGCGGCGGGCGACAGGCCGGGCGCGATACGAATACCTTCCTCCATCGCCAGCGCGACTTCTTCATGGTTAAGGCGGTAGCTCGGCGCGTCCGTGAGGTCGCGCCGGTAGGCCATGGTGACCCCTCCCCAGCTGTCGAGCAGGGAAAGAATGTCGGGGTCACGCTCTTCGTTCCGCGCTGCGGTACGTTCGTTCCGGATCGCGTGGCCATGAGCCAGGAACGTCTCGCCGACTTCGGTTTCCTCTGCATTCCAACCGGCCCGTATGGCTTCCTCGCCGCGTTCGGCGGCCAGGGTTTCGAAGCGCGTCAGGAACTTCTCGACCTGCACCGGGTAATAGGCCAGCGCTTCAGTCGCGGTATCGATCGCCGTCAGGCCACCACCGATCACCACGGCAGGCAGGCGAAGCTGCAGGCAGGCGATCGAGGCTTCGCGGGCCGCACCGGTCAACTGCAGGGCCATGAGGAAGTCCGAGGCCATGCGCACACCGCGTGCAAGTGCGTTGGGCATATCGATATAGGTCGGTCGCCCGGCCCCCGCGCAATGGGCGATGTGGTCAAAGCCGTGGCCAAAGGCACTGTCGATCGTAAGCGTACCGCCAAAGCGTACGCCGCCGATCATGCGGAAGCTGTTGCGCCGTTCCAGCTGCAACCGGATCAGCTTCAGGTAATTTTTGTTCCAGCGCACGGTGATGCCGTATTCGGCAACGCCGCCGAAGCCGGCCATGACACGGTCATCCAGGCCTTCATAGAGTTCCTCGACGTCTCGGATCGGGCGCATGGCGTGGTGTGTGCCAAAGACATCGATGCCCGAGATTTCAGGCTCGAGCGGCTCGATCTTGAGGCCATCGACCGCGACCACAGTGTGACCGTCGTTCATCAGGTGGTGGGAGAGATTGAACCCGGCGGGGCCCAGCCCGACGACCAGCACACGCCGTCCACTGGGCGGACGCGGCAGCGGACGGGCGAGGTCAAGCGGGTTCCAGCGCGACAGCAGGCTGTAGATCTCGAAGCCCCAGGGCAGGGAGAGAACATCTTTCAGCGTACGGGTTTCGATCTGGGGAATGTCGACCGGCTCCTGGCGCTGATAGATGCAGGCCTTCATGCAGTCGTTGCAGATCCGGTGGCCGGTCGCGGCACAGAGCGGGTTGTCGACCATGGCGACCGCGAGCGCACCAAGGCCGTGGCCCTGGGCCTTGAGCAGGTTCATCTCGCTGACTTTTTCATCCAGCGGGCAACCCGCCAGCGCGACCCCGGAAGGCGATGTCTTGAACGCGCTGCCGTCCTTTTCCTTCAGACCCTTGGAACAGCTGTCCTTGCCCTGGTTGTGGCAGAAGATGCAGTAGTTCGCCTGGTCGAGCGCGCCGATCAGGTCCATGCCCTGATCGGTCAGGGCAAAACCCTCACGCAGGCGCAGGTGGTCATCATGGGCGCGCAGCATGGTGACGCCCTCGATCTCGATGGTTTCGACCGCGACCAGATTGGCCGGGTCGATCTTGCCCGGCAGGTGAAACAGCGGGCTCTTGCGGTAACGCGCCTGGCCCTCTGCCGAAAGCGTCGCCCAGGCGGCAAACCGTGCCGCCGCGGCCAGCCGATCTGCGTTGGCCTCCTCATCTTCCAGCCAGGTCATGACGGCGCGCGCGAACGTGAGTTCGTTCAGGGTCTCGCCGATCTCGCCTTCAAGTGTGCGACGCAGGGCGGCACCGTCGGCAGCGGCGAGCTCATCGGGCTTGAATGCCTTGGCAGCGCGGCGGCGCACGAACTGGAGCTTGCAGGTATAGATCGGGTTGAGGCGGTCGCGCTCGGTGCGTTGCCCGGCCAGGATCTCACCAATACCGAAGAGCTCGGCGACAAAGGTCTCCAGGGCAGGGCTCAGGTCGACCAGAAGCTCGGAGAGCTCTTTCTCTTCGAGTGCCGAGGGACCGGCTCGTCCGGCCATCAACCGATTATGGAGCTCGGTGTCGGTCTCTTTCAGGCCGTCGACAAAAGCGCGGTCGAGCCGGATCAGGCCATCGCGGTCATAGAGGTCTTCAAAAACCAGGCCGTGGGCCAAAGAAAGTTCACTCATGGATACCTGAAAGGTCTAGGGACACGGAATGCTGTTGGCGCGCGAAAGGATGCGGGAGGTGGTTTTAAGACGTCATCGCCTCCGATGGAACCATCTCAGAGATGGGAACATTGCGCTTCGATCTCCAGTCATATCGTCGCGCCTTGGTCGCCGGACCCGGCATGCCCCAAGGGCGCTTCGGGTGCGATCGTGTGAATCCCGCATTCGCTCTTGTCCTGACCGGACCAGCGGCGATCGCGTTCATCGCCCAATGGGGTGACCGGCTGGGTGCAGGGCTGGCAACCGACCGAGAGGTAGCCGTGCTCCAGCAGGGGATGTTTTGGGAGCTTGCGTTGGGCTATCAGGCCAAAGATGTCTTGCTTGGTCCAGTGCGCCAGCGGGTTGATCTTGACCCAGCCATCCGAGGCTTCGATCGGCTGAAGCGCGGCCCGGCCGTCACCCTGGTAACGTTTTCTTCCCGTGATCCAGGCGCCATAGGGCGTGACCGCCTGAACCAGGGGCACGACCTTGCGCAGATAACAGCAGGCGTCTGGTTGACGTTTCCAGAGATCGCCTGATGCATCGATTGCTGCGATGTCGAGAATATCGGGGCCCGCCGTGCGCACGTGAGTAAGGCCCAGGTGTTCGACCACGGTCCGGCGGTAAGCCAGGGCTTCGGGGAAGAGCTTGCCGGTATCGAGGAAGATGACGGGCACGGCAGGGTCGATCTCGGCAGCCAGCGCCAAGAGCGCGACCGCCTCGGTGCCGAACGAGGACGCAATCGCGATATCTCCGACAAAAGCCTCCTTGATCGCGACCTCCAGAAGATCGGCGCCTTCGAGATGGCTGGCACCTGCCGCAAACTCCGCCGCCCGCGCTCGCGCCCGGACGCTGCGGCGATGGCGCCAGTGGTTCAGGTCAGCCATCGGCGTTGCTCCACGAACCGGTTGAGCCGCTGTTTGACCGAGGCCATGTCGGCGCCACCGTCACGCCATCCCGCCCTCGCCCGGGCGACCTCGTCGATCCGCCCTTCCCATTCCGGGCCAAACAGCCGCTCGAGATGACGCCGCAACATGCCGGCCAGCCCCGGCGCGCGCCCATTGGTCGAGATCGCCAGGGTCAGGTCGCCGCGCCGCAGTACGGCAGGCAGATGGATGTCGCAAAGTTCGGCCCGGTCCTCGATGTTGACCAGAACACGCAGGGCCCGGCAGCGTTCGGCAAGCTCACGTTCTTCTGCTTCATCGAGCCCGGCCGAAATCACGAGATGGGCCGATGCCAGTTCCGCGTTGCTCGGCAGATGCAGGACGAGATCGTTACCGGCGGCACTGAACAGGGTATCGCCGGGATGGTCGGAGAAGACCGTCAGGTCACGCGCACCGGCGGCCTGCAGTGTCTTCACCTTGCGTGCTGCGGCGGGGCCGCGGCCGACGATGACAAAGGAAAGTCTGTTCGTGTCGAGTTGAAGCGGGAGCATCTCAGAGCTTCCCTGCGACACATTGCGCGAAGGCGAGGTGGCGCAGCCGACGTCGCGCGCGGGCACCGGCATGAGCAAAATCGGGGGCGTCGGGGCAGGAAAGGAATGTCAGCATGGCCGTGCTCCTCGTGTTGGGAGCGCCTGTTGGGCCTTGCCTGCGGGGGTGTTGGCCGGATCGGGAGACACAAAAAAGCCGCCCCATCTTGTGAGATGGGCAGCTCGCCCACCGCTTTAGCCGTATTTTTAGAGCGCCCGCAAGCTGAGGATCAAATCGGCGCTTTCAGATGTGAAGATGATCGTTGGGCGACTTCACCGCAAACGAGAATAATTCGGGGTGGATTAGAAAATCTTATGGAGACCAGCCGGTGCCAGGGCGTCTTGTCGCGTCTGGCGCCGGTCGGTAAGGTGATCGCACCAATGGAGACCACCATGGCAGCAGTTGATCTCATGTCCGGACGCCCGCCTGAGCGGGTGCGGCCACGGGTCTTGATCCCGGGAATCCGGCGGCTTGATCCCGGAGTCGAGCGTTACCCGATCGAAGGGTTGGGCTCCGTCGTCGTGCGTGTCTTTGCTGGTGACCGTCTTCGCATCGTCAACCGCGAAGGCGGCCAGGTTTGCGAAATCGTCGCAATGACCGCCGAGGGTCAGGACCAGCCCGGCATTCTGGGGTCTCCGGGCGACGGCGCAGCGACCGATCTGCGCGCCATGCTGGCCCAGGGAGGCCCCGCTGCCGAACTGTTGTTTGATGCACTCAAGGCCAAGGGCTTGCCGGCGAGCTTTTCCAGCTGCATTCGTTGCTTTGGCTCCGATACACCGGCGTTCGAGGCGGCAACATTTGATGTCGAGGCCGATGGCGTCATTGTCGTAGCCGCTCCGGCGCAGGATATGGTGGTCGAAAGCCATGGCACCGCAAGCGGGTTGGAATTGTTCATCACGCGCGCCGATCCCAAGGTCGCGGCCGAACGCAACATCCCCGACCCCCTGGCCGAGCCGCGTTACGAACACCGGGTCAAGGCCGGCGAGGCACATGCCTATGAGGTGCGCAAGGGCGAATACATCCAGATCATGGATGTCGAGGGGCGTGAGTGTTCCGACTTCCAGGCGATCTCGCTGGCCAAGCTGGAGCGCGGCATCGAACGTGATATCGACCCCACGGCAACCCGGGTGTTGATGGGTGCGGCCTATCCGGCGCCGGGGCTGCATTCCAAGCTGTTCGACAACGATCTCGAGGCTTCGATCGAGATCATCCAAGACACGGTCGGACGCCATGACAGCTTCAATTTCGCCTGCACCGCCAAGTATTATGACGATGTCGGTTATCCCGGTCACGTCAACTGCACCGACAACTTCAACACCGAGCTGGCACCCTGGGGCATCAAGCCGCGCGGCGGCTGGCAGGCGATGAACTTTTTCTACAACACACTGCTCGACGACCAGTACCAGATCTATCTCGACGAGCCCTGGTCGCGACCGGGTGACTATGTGTTGTGCCGGGCCCAGCAGGATGTCGTCGCCATCAACTCGGCCTGCCCCGATGCCATCGATCCCGCCAACGGCTGGGATCCCACCGATATCCTGGTCCGGGTTTATCCGGCCGATAACATGTTCAGGAAAGCGATCGCGTTCAGAGCCATGCCCGATTCCGATCCCCAGATGACCAAGGAGACCGGGTTCCATGCCCGCACCTCCGAACTCACCCGCAACTTCACCGAATACAACGGCTACTGGTTGCCGTCGCATTACACCAACCACGGCGCCATCGATGAATACTGGGCCTGCCGCGAAGGTGTCATCGCGATGGACCTGACCGCATTGCGCAAGTTCGAGATCACCGGCCCCGACGCCGGCGAGTTGATGCAGCGCACGTTGACGCGCAACGTCAAGAAGCTGGCCGACGGCCACGTCGTCTATTCGGCGATGTGTTACGAGCACGGCGGCATGATCGATGACGGCACGCTGTTCCGCATGTCAGAGACCGGTTACCGCTGGATCGGCGGCACCGATTTCGGCGGCGAGTGGCTGCGCCAGAAAGCCCAGGAATGGGGCCTGCGTGCACTGGTCCGCAATTCGACCGATCAGCTCCACAACATCTCTGTCCAGGGTCCAAAGAGCCGCGAATTGCTGGCCGCTACCGTGTGGACACCACCGGCCCAGCCACGGGTCGACGAGATCGACTGGTTCCGCTTCACCATTGGGCGCATCGGCGATCACAATGGGGTACCCATCGTCGTCTCGCGCACCGGTTACACCGGTGAGTTGGGTTATGAAGTCTGGTGTCACCCCAAACACGCCGTCGAAGTCTGGGATGCCGTGTTCGAAGCGGGCGCCCCCCATGGCATCACGCCGCTGGGTCTGGATGCTCTCGACATGCTTCGGATCGAATCCGGCCTGATCTTTGCTGGCTACGATTTCGACGACCAGACCGATCCGTTTGAAGCGGGCATCGGTTTTTCCGTGGCGCTCAAGACCAAGGAAGACGACTTCATCGGTCGGGCCGCGCTGGAACGGCGCAAGGCCAATCCGCAGAAGAAGCTGGTCGGGCTCGAACTTGAAGGCAACGAGGCCGCCGTCCATGGCGATTGCGTTCGTATCGGCCGCGCCCAGATCGGTGTCATCACCAGCGGCATGAAGTCGCCCATGCTGAACAAGAACATCGCGCTCTGCCGGATCGACGTCGCCCATGCCGAGGTCGGCACGGAAGTCGAGGTCGGCAAGATGGATGGCCACCAGAAACGCATCCCTGCCGTCGTGACGGCCTTTCCGGCCTACGATCCAAAGAAGGAACGCCCGCGCTCCTGATGCTTCGTTCAGGCTTTTGTCTGTTTAGCCTCAAGCGCCGGCGTTCGCTCCGCTCACTTGGCTTTCGCCGCAAACGCGGCGGGCTCGCAATCGCTCGCCGTCGGCCCTAACGGGCCTCCCGCTGTCACCGCCATCCCATGTGAGCCCCAGCGAAGGCTGGGGTCCATATGCCAGAAGCCCGGAAGAAACGCTTAGTCGCGACGTTTCTTTGCCTCTGGCGCGTATGGGCTCCTGCTTTCGCAGGAGGTGATCAGTCCAGTGCCGCCATGGCGGTGTCGATCAGGCGGGTGTGGGTGTTGTGGATCATCGTTTCGGTGATGTCCGCGCGACCCAGCTCCTGCCAACCCTCGGCATAGTCGGCGGCATGGGGCGCCTGGCGCAGAACAGCGCGGAGATCCCAGAGGGGCAGGGCGGTGAGATCGAAGCCGGTCAGGTCGGCGTAACGTTCGGTGAAGGCCTCCATCGCCTCCCAGCCGAAACCCCACGACATGTCGCCCCTTGCGATCGCGAGGTCGGCCAGCGGATCGCCGATCGCGGTATCCTCCCAGTCGACAACAGCGCTGAGGCGGCCCTTCTGCCACAGCAGGTTGCCCGGCCAGAAATCGCCGTGAAGCAGCACGGGCGGGTTCTTGTTTGACGGCGGCCAGCGTTCTTCCAGCAAGGCATGGGCTGCGTGGAATGATTCGGGCAGTTCGTCGCGCCGGCTGGTCAGGTAACCGGGCGGGCCGTGATGGCGCGGGACGAAGGCGAGGTCGTTGGCATCACTGTCGAGGCCGTGCAGCTGCGCCATGAACGCGGCGGTCTGCAACGCGGCTGACATCGGGTCTGTGGGATCATAGTCGGGTTCGCCATCAAGGAAGTCGATCACCAGAAATGGCTTGGGCAACAGCGCACAGGACTGATCGACATGGGGCGCACGGGGCACGGCAAGCCCACGGTCGGCCAGAATGTTGAGCAGGCGGGCTTCGTGTTCGGCGACATCGGGGTCCGCGGCCAGATTGGCATCACCACACTGACGCACGATCAACCGTTCGGTGCCGCCCTGGGCCAACGCGATCTCGACGGCTGTCATATCCGCCGAACTGCCGCCTTCGAGGGCCCAGCTGGAGACGAGCTTAGCATCCGGTATGATCCGATGGACGATCTCCTGAAGCGTATCGTGATGCGGTACGGTTAGTCCCACCACAGCATCGGCGCAGGCGTCAGCAGTTCGGCGCCTGTCTCGGTCACCACGATGTTCTGTTCGAAGCCTGCACTGCCGACGCCTTCAGCCGACAGAAAAGCTTCGATGCCGAAGGTCATGTTGGCTTCGAACGCCATGTCGAACTCGGCATAGGTTTCGCTCAGATCCGGCTTTTCCCAGAAGAGGCCGAGGCCGTGGCCGAAGATCGGCCATTTCATCGATGCAACATCATCGCCGCCGCCGGCTTCCTGTGTCATCGCCCGGCCCAGCGCGGTCATCTCGCTCACCATGACACCGGGCCGGATGTTTTCGACGATGGCATCAACAATCCCTGCACAATCCTCCACCAGCTTCTTCTTCTCCGGGCTTGGTGTGCCGACGACCGTCGTGCGACCGGGGTCCATCCAGTAGCCCTGCCACATCGGCCCGTAGACCCAGGCCCGCACGAGATCGCCTTCCTGGGGCGCATCCTGGCTGTAACCGGTGAGATGATTACGGCAGAACTGCTCGATGCTGTCGCCGTGGCTGACCGGAATGAAATGGACGGAGCCGCCCGAGCGCATGACCTGGGCCGCGGCCAGGGCGGCCGCGTCGGCCTCCTTGGCACCCCCGCGCAGGGCTTCCATCAGGATCGTCAACGCACGTGCGGCAGTCGCGCCGCCAACCTGCATGGTCTCGAACTCGCGCGGTGACTTTCTCATGCGGGCCTCGTGGATCAGCATGTCGTCCATTGCGATGTTGGGGCAGGCGCCAAACATCTGCTGGCCGTACTTCATGGGCAGGATGTCGCTTCCGGCCAGCGCGACCGACCGGTTTCCGAACAGCTTCAACAGTTCGGCTGCCTTGGTGACGGTGTCGTAGGACCAGACCCAGTTGTCGGTCGCGATGGCATCTTCGGGCGGTGGTTCGTCGGCGATCAGCATCGGCGGCTCGCCACGCACCAGCAGAACCGCGCTGAAGGCGCTGGCCTTGCGTTTTTTGTTGTCGGGTTCCTGGCCGGATTCGGTCGAGACGTAGTTGGTCAGATACAGGACATCGCCACAACGGTCGTAGGTCCCGCCCGGACGGCTCCAGACGATGGCGGCATCGTAGCCCTTGGCCGCCATGGCGGCATCGACCCGGGCCCAGCGGTCTTCGTATTCTTCGGCCGGAAAGTGGAGTGTCATCGTGTTTCCCAGGGGCTGGAGGCTTCAACAAAACGGGGCCGATCCATCAGGACCGGCCCCTTAGGTAACCATCTGTGCCGGGTCTTACTCGGCTGCGGCAGCGTTGGCTTCCGATAGCAGCCGGTCGGCCAGTGCCTTCTTTTCTTCGGCCGACATCTTCTTTACTTCGTTGTCGATCGAGCGATGGTTGATCGCCGTGTTCCAGTAATCGAGCGAATCGAAACCGAGCAGGGCGTGTTTGCCAACGAACTGGCGCAAAATCTCGTTGGTCGGGCCCATGACCCAGCCGGCCTTGGCATCACGCAGCAGGCGTTCCATGCCCAGACCCGCCTTGTAGGCGGTGCCGCCGCAGGCATGGAGCATCTTGTCGGATACCTCGTGCACGTTCTTGGCGGCCTGGAACTTCACCTGCCAGAGCTGGTTCAGCAGATCCGCACGCGGTGCGGCCTCCAGATCCTTGTGGATCGACCAGTCGCAGTTGTTGGTCAGCTCGTCCATGGCTCTTGCCATGCCGAAGGTCATCATACGGCTGGCATTGGTGCCGATGATTGCCTCGCCGACATAGTCCTGAATGGTCGGGTAGTCGCAGACCCGCAGGCCGACATCGACGTGTTTCTTGCGGGTGGTGTGCATCTTGGCGATGTCGATCATGCCCATCGCAATGCCGTTCCAGGCACAGGACGAATTGGTCAGGAAGAACGGATCGACAGTCTCGTCGTTGGAAAGCGCGCCATCGCCTTTGGGGCCGACCAGGCGATTCGAAGGTATTTCCACGTTGTCGACCAGCAATGCACCCGACTGATTGCCGCGCATGCCCATGCCGTCCCAGCCGGCAACATCGGCCTGGGCTTCGTCGGCCAGGATCAGCCAGACCGAAAGGTCGGAGAAATCGCCGCCGAAATCAGGGCTGGTGGTCTGCACGATGTACCAGTCGGCGAAACCACCCGAGGTCGTCCAGGACGACTTCTTTGTAACCTTCCAACCGTCATCGGTGGCTTCCGCACCCGACGAGATAGGATACCAGAAATGCGAGCCGGTCTCTGGATCGGAATAGGACAGGGTGCCGATCAGCACGTCCTTGTCGAGCCGCGACATGATGTCGCGCAGCGCTTCGTTCTCGTGGTAGCGGAAGAGCGCTGCAGAGCAGGCACCATAATGCATGGTGAGGCACATGGCGGTCGAAGGGCAGCCGTAGCGCGCGATCGTTTCCACAACCATCGCCATCGCGACGTGATTCTCGCCCATGCCGCCCAATTCCTTGGGAACAAACAGGCCAAGCAGACCCATCGAAGCCAGAGCCTCGAAGTTCTTGCGCGGGAAGATGTAGCCTTTGTCTGACTCGACGGCGTTTTCACGCAGGGTCGTGCGGCAAAGCTCGATCAAATCTTTTTGAATCTGTTTCTGGCTGTCGGTCAGGAAGAACATAGGGTCGTATTCGTAACCGATCCCCCAGAACTCCTCGTCTCCCCACATCTTCACATCATCACTCATGGTAGCCCCCTGGCAATGGCTCGTGTGTGTGGCCCCTTTGCGCGGAACCTTGTACTGATTCGTAGCACCGTCCCCGAAAGCCAGCAACTAACGCCAAAGCTGCGCTGACGAGCCCGATGCTTGCTGGCTGGCGGTGTCATGCCCTGCTTTTCGGGATGGCGTAAAGCCGTGGACCAGAGGTCGCGGTCCTTGTCTGGCTTCCGGCTATGCGGGATGATGTTTGCTCCAGATTGACGCGTGACACGCAGACAAACGCGGCGCGCCGGTTCCTGCCACACAGCAAACTCTGTCGAGGAGACGTCTCATCAAGTTCAGGGATATGAACCGACGCAAATTCCTGGGCAGCACGGCCATGGCAGGTGCTGCTGCGGCCGCCACGGCGACCAGCGGTCCGGGCAGAGCCGCTGGCTCGCACGGCGGCGAGTCCGTGAAGATCGGCTTTCTGGCGCCGCTCACGGGTGATGTCGCCGCCTGGGGCCTGCCGGGGCTTTATGGCTGCGAGATCTGGGCCGAAAAGAAGAACGCTGAAGGTGGCATCGAAGTCGGCGGCCAGACCTATGACGTCGAGATCATCGCCTATGATGACGAGTATCTCCCTGAGAAGGCGCGCACCGGTGCACAAAAACTGATCCAGGAAGATGGCGTCTCGTTCATCGAGATGCTCGGCGGCGACACGATGCCTGCGGTCACGCCGATCGCGAACCGGGCCGAAATGCTGGTTTCGACCCTGCTGCCGTCGGACCTGTCGCCCGACACACCCTTCCTGGTGGCGCCAGCCGAGGTCCATCCGATCTACAACGTCACGGGCGTGTGGTGGCTGGCCGAGTACATGCCGGAAGCCAAAACGGCCGTGATCTGCGCCCAGGATGATGCCCTGGGCCGCCCTTCGGTTGCGACCTATCTGGCGGCCTTCGAGGCCCATGGCATCGAGGTCAAGGATGTCATCCTCTTTGATGTCGCGACGACAGATTTCGCGCCGGTGATGGCCGCGATGCTGGCACACAAACCGGACATCCTGTGTCTCGACACGGCCTATGCCGAGTTCGTCAACGCGCTCTGCAAGCAGGCTTATGTCCAGGATTACAGCGGGCAGATCATCTCCTGCACGGTCGACTTCTATGCCGACATCATCGCCAACACATCAGAGGCGTTCATGGAAGGCGTGATCTTCCAGTTTCCCGACTTCGATGATCCCGCACTGAACGATGCCCGCATCAACTTCGCCGGCCCCAACAGCTTCTTTCAGACCTACAACGAACGTTACCCCGGCCAATGGAGCGCGGTGTCGTGGGAATATGCCTCGATCCTCGATCTCTGGCTCGATGGTGCCCAGAAGGCAGGTTCGATCGAACCGGCTGCGGTACTCGAAGGCATGAAGAGCGGCGGCATGGGAGCGCATGCCTTTGGCGAAGCCCAGTGGTGGGGCAAGGATCTCTTCGGCATCGACAACGCTCTCGTCGGCAACTGGCCCGTGGTTCAGATCCAGAACGGCAAGGCCGTGATCGTTGAATTCAAGAACATCCCCGACTGGTGGTCCGAGTTCGGCGAAGTCGTGATCAAGCGCTTCGAGGAGATGGGAGAGATGTGGTACCAGCGCGCCTAGAGCGGGTCTGATCCAATGCCCGGACGGATCGTGGAATGTCCGAGATGTGAAAAACCGGTCGCTCCTTCCCCCGATGAGAGGGAAGGAGCAGATCGAAAGACCGGCCTAGGTGGCTTCGTTGATCCGGGCGACGGCTTCGTCCGTCGTCCACAACGCATTGGCGATGTAGCGGAAGTTGATCAGTGCGGCGAGATAGCCGTCACCTTCGGGAAGCTTGGCCGCTGCGGTCGCATCGCGCACAACGGCAACCTCGAAGCCCTGTTCCAGCAGTTCGTGGAGATGGGCCTGGACGCACAGATTTGCAGACATGCCTGCCAGGATCACCTTGTCGATGTCGGCCTTGCGCGGTTGCAGGGACAGGTCGTTGGCTTCCGGGCCATAGACCTTGTGCGGCGAGGTGATGATGGTCTTGCCGTCTTCGATGATGTCCTTGTATTGCGGCATGAAATCAGCGCCGGAGCCTTCGAGCCCCTCCATTGAAAGCGAGCTTTCACGGTCGAACATGCCGATCGCGTGCATCAGTTTTTCGAGTGGCCCGCCGAACTTCCAGCCGTGGTCGGTCGGGTAGTAGTAATGCGGTGAAATCGCAATCGTCATGCCGGTGCCCGATGTTCTCGACCGTGTTGTGTTCGGTCACGCTTTCGCCGACCACGCCCCAGGTCACGCCATCCGGGCTCAGGAAGTCGATCTGGGGGTCGGTGACGACAAGCGCGGTGTCGGAAAGTTCGACCACAACATCGGTGACCGGCAGTGCCGGTTCAGCCGGATCGGAGTAGGCCGCCTGTTCGGCCTGTGCCGTGGTCGCGCCTGCCGCTGCTGCAGCCACGGCGACAAATCCCGCCGAAGCGCCCGTGAGCGCCTGACGCCGGGTGTGGCCGTGATCGTGGTTACAATCGTGCTTTTTCATCAGACATCTCCGCTCTGGGTGATCGGACGCATTCCACGCCCTTCACAAAGAACTTAAGTGCTGTGATGTGCCCTGGAGTCTCAAAGGGGTGCATGATCGTTTCAGCCAACCGGGGGCCTGCGCGTGTATCTTGACCAACTTCTTGAAGATCTGACGGTGGATTTCGAGCCATTCACCGTGTGCCGTGTCGGGCTTGAGGTAGGGCTCGATATGGGAATGGTCGGCGAAGCGGCCCTTCATTTCGTCACTTCGGGCCAGGGTATCCTGCGGATTGACGACAAGGTCGTGTCGCTTGAGCCTGGTGTCGTCCTGATCACCTATCCCGGCGCACGGCTGCAAGCACTCGCCGGTGATGCCCGAAACCGCGTCCGCCTGTCGGGCCTTCCTTGCAAACCGCTGAGCGAGGGCCGGTCTGATTCTGACGATACGGGTGACCTGGTCATGGTTTGCGGCGCTCTCAGCGCCGTCTATCAGGGAAGTCAGGGTCTGTTTGATCAGCTCGACGCGCCGCTTGTCGCGCGTCTGGCGCCCGACGACGAGATCTGCCACACTCTGGGCAATGTGCTCGACGAACTTGAAGTGGGCCGGGTTGGCGCCCATGCCATGGCGCGTTCGCTTTTGGAGCGTTGCCTGATTCTGCTTCTGCGTCGCGAGTGTCGTGATGGAGACTGCACGCTGCCCTGGATGGCTGCGCTGCGTGATGAACGCATGTCGCGCGCGCTTGTCTTGATCCGTTCACGGATTACTTCGCCGCCCAGTGTTAGAGAACTCGCCGACGTTGCCGGCATGGTTCGCTCGACGTTTTTGCGCCGGTTCCTCGATACCTTTGGACGTTCACCGCGCAAGGTTTCGATCGGCATCCGCATGGACCAGGCGGCAAGTCTGCTGCGCACCGGTGATGCGCCGATCAAGACGGTCGCGGCGCGCACCGGATTCCTGAGCCGCAGTCATTTCAGCCGCAGCTTCAAACGCACGTTCGATCAGTCACCCGAGGATTACCGACGCCAGAACACCGGCCCAGCGCCGGGTTGATCCGGAACAGGTTGTTTCCAGCCTGGGATGCATGGCCGTGGAGTCTGGGGCCAAGTGTGACTGGCGCTATATTCATCGTGCGCGGTAACGCCCGCCGCTATCGGGATCGATGCCGTGCAGGGTATCGATGATGCGGATTGGGAGGTTGGTGATCTTGAGCAGGCGGTGAGCATCGCCGGAGGGGTCGAGCGGGCCGGGCGCATTTGATGGGATCTCGAGAACGGCATGTTCCAGCGGGACCGTCAGCAAAAGGCAACCCGAAGCGAAACCAGCCCGGAACACGGCGCCATCGAGCTGTTCGTCGAGACGCACCAGCGCTGTCTTCAGGGCCTCGGTCAACAGGCGTTCGGCCGCCTCGGGGTTGTCGCTGCAAACCTGGAACAGACGTTGGAATGCCGGGTGGCCCTTCAGGTCGATGACATCCCCGGGCGGTGGTTCCCAGGCGATGTCATCGCGTGGCGGCTCATCGCGTCGCGCCAAGACGATGCGACCGTCGAAGGGCTCGGGAAGGTCGACTTCGATCAACAGGCCGCGGAAGATTTCCTGGCGGTGGTTGTTGCGCAGGGATGCCTGAACGGCGCGGAAGGCCATGGTGTGGCGGGTGGCGCCGAAAAAGTTCTCGATCAGGGCGGTGGCGTGGCGTGGCGCCAGAGACAATGCCACTAAACGGTCGTGGTTGACCTTGCGTCCGGCAACCCGCTGATAAACCAGACCTTCGACCTGTTCGCACACTGCCTTGATCAGGAGGTCGCGCAGCATCGTGGCCGTCCGCCGGTGGGGCTGTGTACCGCGGCGCAGCAGAAGATCGGCTGTGACAAGGCTAAGCAAGCCGGCAATCAACAGGATCAGGAAGTGTACGCCGCCGATTCCCCAGAGCCAGACACCCATCCAGATCAGGAAGATGATGGTGATGCCGGCAACGACCTGCAGGCGCCGCCGCTTCACTGCCCTTTCGCGGGCCCGCTGCAGGCCGCCAAGATGTGGCGCAACCATCTCTGTGTAGATGGAGGCAAAACCAGCTTCATGTGGCGCTTGTTCGACAAACTCCCCGGCAGCTTCGGGCTGGGCGCTGTCAGTGGTCGACGGCATGACCGGCCCCTGACTGCGTCAGGTCGAGCGGCACGAGAAGTGCTGCGGCATAGAGACGGGCCTCGTCGTTTTGCTGTGGAGGCGGACGCTCTTCGAACCGGTTGACCAGCCGTTCTCCGATCGGTTCACCCAGCCAGGTGGCCATGGCGGCAGCTTCGGTCTCGCGATGGCCGAAGGCGTCGCGGCGCAGCACCATGGCCCCGGCCATGGCAGCCCGGTCGCGGGCAAGTGCGGCATGTTGCGCCATGGCGGCCGAGCGCCCTGCGGCCAGAGTCTTGCGATGGCGCTGTCGTACAATTTCGGGGTAGGCGTCGGGGTGTTTTTTCTCGAGCCGCAAGTGAAACATGGAACTTCTTGCGCTTTGAGCCGTGCCCATGGTTTCGATCCAATGTTCTGCCGATAACCAAGCGTTGATTGCATCTTCGAGCAGCGCCAGACGTCGAGCAATATCCGAACACAACAGACTGATGGTGTGAAGGCTTGCCCCTCGTCGCGGATCATCGGGCACGAGGCCCTCGGCCATTTGTGATGCCGCCTGCCACAGGATCTCGCACTGCGTCGTGTCGCCGGCACACCAGGCAGTGCGCGCCGCAACCATCCAACGGGTCCAGAGTTCGTCGCTCAAACGCCAGGATGGCATAGCCGGGTCAGATGCCACGAGAGGCCTTCCTCACGTGCCTTTGTTCGTCGAAGTCGCCAAACCGTTTGCTCAAACTTTCAACCGCCAACAAGGCCATGGTGGTGGGAACCCGATCCAGTAGAGGCGCCGGTTCGCCATTCAAGGGAACGGCGCGTGAATGTTATATCAGACTACCTTGATGCCTGAAGGCTGCCGCTCACCCTATAGTGACCGGGAAGACAGGAGAAAGAGACGCCATGACGCTGGATGAAGCAGCCGCCAAGGCGGCGGGCCTGCCGTGCTGGACCGGACCGGTCGATCCCCGACCGGTTTCGGGAGGCATCACCAACACCAACTTCCGGATCGATGATGGCGGGCGCAGCTACATGGTGCGGATCGGCGGCAATATTCCGGTCCACGGTATTCGCCGAACCTACGAGACTGCATGCAGCCGCGCTGCCCATGCCGTGGGTGTCGCGCCCGAAGTTATCTTTACCTCCAAGGGCGCGCTGGTGCTGGACTGGATCGAAGGCAAGACGTTTGGCGAGGCCGATGTTCGTGATCCCGCCAATCTGGAGCGCATCATCAAGCTTCTCGACCGGCTCCACCGTGATGGCGCGCGTCATCTGCGTGGCCGTGCGCCGCTTTTCTGGGTGTTCCACGTGGTGCGTGATTACGGCCACCGTATGGTCGATGACGAGCACCGCTTGCAGGGCGAAGTGCCGCGCCTGGTGGCACTTGCCGATGAACTTGAAACAGCGGTTGGACCGGTCGATCTGGCGCTTTGTCATAACGACCTCCTGCCTGCCAACTTCATGGATGACGGCCGGCGACTCTGGCTGGTCGACTGGGAATATGCCGGCTATGACACGCCATTGTTTGATCTCGCCAACCTCGCCTCGAACAACCAGATGGATGCTGCCCAGCGCGATGCCCTGATGGCGGCGGTGTGGGACCGTGCCGTGACGGATGAGGATCGTCGTCGCCTCGGTGCGATGATGTGTGCTTCGCTGCTGCGTGAAGCGATGTGGAGCATGGTGCAGGAAGTCCATTCCACGCTTGATGTCGACTATGTCGCCTATACGGTCGAAAACAGCGCGCGCTTCCAACAGGCGCTGGCCGACTGGCGGCAGGGCGCATGACCCGCGTGCCGAGCCATGCCCGTGCCGTCATCGTCGGCGGCGGTATCATCGGCCTTTCGACGGCCTACCATCTCGCACGCGAAGGCTGGCGCGAGATCGTCGTGCTGGAAGCCAACAAACTTACCAGCGGTTCGACCTGGCATGCCGCGGGTCTGGTCGGCCAGCTGCGCAACAGCGCCAACATCACCCGTCTGCTGGGCCACAGCGTTGAACTCTATGAGCGGCTGGAGAAGGAAACCGGCCAGGCAACGGGTTGGCGCCAGACCGGCGGCCTGCGCCTGGCCTGCACGCAGGACCGCTTCACCGAACTCAAACGGCAGGCGACCGTGGCACATAGCTTCGGCCTCGATATGCCGATCCTCTCGGCCCGCGAGGCGCTCGAAATGTGGCCGGCCATGCAGATCGACGATGTCGTCGGTGCCGCCTTTCTGCCGAGCGACGGCCAGACCAACCCGTCCGATACGGCGATGGCGCTGGCGGCCGGTGCGCGCCAGGCCGGTGTCACGATCATCGAGGATTGCCCCGTCACCAGCATCACGGTCGAGAACGGCCGCGCCACCGGAGTTCGAACAGGTGAGGGCGAGATCGTCTGCGATGTGGTCGTCAATTGCGCCGGCCAATGGGCCCGCGAACTCGGCGCCATGGCCGGTGTCACGGTGCCGCTGGCTTCGATGGAACATCAGTATCTCGTGACCGAACCGATCCCCGGTCTGCCGCGGGATCTGCCGACGATGCGCGATCCCGACCGGCGGACCTATTACAAGGAAGAGGTCGGCGGGCTGGTGATGGGTGGTTATGAGCCCGACCCCGAACCCTGGGCGAGGGAGAGTATTCCTGCAGGCTTCCACTTTTCCCTGCTGAACTCTGTCTGGGAACGTTTCGAGCAACACATGGAAAACGCGGTCGCGCGCGTTCCGGCACTCGAGAACGCAGGCGTCAAACAGCTGCTCAACGGCCCTGAGAGTTTTACCCCGGATGGCTGGTTCATCCTGGGCGAAGCGCCGGAGGTGCGGGGTTTCTTCGTCGGTGCGGGGTTTAATGCCTTTGGCATTGCCAGCGCAGGCGGGGCGGGCAAGGCGCTGGCTGAATGGGTTGCAGGCGGCGAACCGCCGATGGATTTGTGGGCGGTCGATATCCGCCGCTTCGGCCAGCCCCACGGCGATCCGGCTTTTATTCGCACACTGACGGTCGAAGCCTGCGCGCGCCACTATGACGTCGCCTTTCCCCATGTCGAACACGAGGCCGGTCGGCCGCTGCGTGTATCGCCGCTCTATGACCGGCTTGAGAACGCAGGTGCGGTGTTCGGGGCCAAGCTCGGCTGGGAGAGGGCAAACTGGTTTGCCCGCGACGATGAGGTCCGGCAGGACGCACCGGGTTTTGGCCGGCCCAACTGGTTCGATGCCGTGGCACGCGAGCACCGTGCATGCCGTGAAACCGCAGCACTGTTTGATGCCAGTTCCTTTGCCAAGTTCCTGGTCACCGGACGTGATGCCGAGGCGGCGCTTAACTGGATCTGCGCCAACAACGTCGCGCGTGCTCCAGGTCGGGTCGTCTATACGCAGATGCTGAACGCAAAGGGTGGCATCGAATGCGATCTCACGGTGACGCGTTTCGATAACGAGACCTTCTACATCGTCACCGGCACGGGATTTGCCACCCATGATGCAGACTGGATCCGCCGCCATCTTCCGGAGGGCGGTGACGTCCGGCTGATCGATGTCACCGCCGCCCATGCCGTGCTTACCCTGATGGGCCCGCGCGCCCGTGACATCCTGGCAACTGTGACCGCAGACGATGTCTCGGATGCCGCGATCCCTTTCGCGACCTGCCGGACCATCACGGTGGCCGGCGCCCCGGTGCGTGCGATCCGCGTGACCTATGTCGGCGAGCTGGGCTGGGAGCTTCATGTGCCCTCAGACAGCGCCGGTGCCGTGTTTGACGCCGTGACTGCCGCTGGCGAACCCCATGGCCTGGTGCTGGCCGGTTACCGGGCGATCGAAAGTCTGCGCCTGGAGAAGGGTTATCGTGCCTGGGGCAGCGATATCGGGCCCGACCACACGCCGGTCGAGGCCGGGCTGGGCTGGGCCTGCAAGACCCGATCGAACGTCGATTTCCAGGGCAGGGCCGTGATCGAGCGCCAGTTGACTGAGGGCATTGGCAAACGTCTGGCCTGCTTCACGGTCGATGACGCTGAAGTCCTGCTCCATGGCCGCGAAACCATCTTCCGGAACGGTGAACAGGTCGGCTGGCTGACCAGCGGCGGCTACGGGCACACCGTGGGACAATCGATCGGCTACGGTTATGTCCGCCATGCCGGGGTCGACGACAGTTACCTGACATCGGGCAGTTATGAGCTGGAGGTTGCGACAAGACGTTTTCCAGCTCGTCTCCACCTCGAGGCGCTCTACGATCCGTTGAACCAGCGTGTGAAGAACCCGGCTTGACCTGACCCTGTCGGGCGCGCTCACTGCGTTTCAATTCGGGAGGACCCAGAGCATGGCAGATCAGGCAGAACACGCTAAAGCCTTTGCAGAGCTTCATGTCAAAGGCAGTCCCCTGGTGTTGTTCAATATCTGGGATGCCGGATCGGCCCAGGCAGTTGCGCGCGCCGGGGCAAGGGCGCTGGCGACCGGGAGTTGGCCGGTTGCGGCCGCGCAGGGATACGAGGATGGCGAGACCCTGCCGCTCGATCTCGTCGCCGCCAATCTGGAACGCATCGTCGCTGCTGTCGATCTGCCGGTCAGCCTCGATTTCGAGTCCGGCTATGGCCGTGCACCCGACGAGGTTTCAGCCGGCGCCGGCGCACGTGGTTTCTTCGCCCCCAGCCTGGTCGATGAACGTCTGATCGGGCCCCTGGCGTCGCGCCATGGCCCATACCGAAGAAGCGGCCAGGGAAGCTCTCTCGATCGAGGCGGGTTGATCCGGGTCATGGCAGGAGAGCACAGCATCGAAGTTCTCGACGGCCTTCCAGCCGAGATCGAACGCACGGTCGAAGCAGGCCATCTCGTCCATGAGCAGACCCATGGCGTCGTCTGCGCCTACAAGCTTTTTTCCATGGTGATCCGTGGAGAGGGAGGCGCTGCGATTGCCGTTCTGACCGCCTACACCGCCTATGCCGAAGTCTATGTCGACGACATCTGGGTCGACGAACACTACCGTGGCCAGGGTCTTGGAACGAAGCTGCTGACGGCGCTGGAAGAGCGTTACCGGGGTCAGGGCTACAACAACATCAATCTCGTCACCAGCGCGTTTCAGGCGGCCGATTTCTATCTCAAATGTGGTTTCGAGATCGAGTTCTTCCGCCAAAACCAACACAATCCCGAGCTGACCAAAACCTTCATGGTCAAGTTCTTCGATGGCGTTCCGCAGCATCGCGGAACCCTGGGCAAGGACCAGGGCAGATAAATCCGTAGTGAATTTGTGGCTTTGATGGTTGCGCCCGTTTGCCTGAAACGCACAATGCGCCGGATCGTTGCAACCAAACAGGCGCGGGAAACACACCGCGACCCCGGGGGAATGACCTTTGGATGAATACTACGACATCGGCACCCACACGATGAAGGTCACGACGGCTTCTGCCGAGGCACAGACCTGGTTCGATCGTGGCCTGGCCTGGGCCTATGGCTTCAACTTCGAAGAGGCGCTGCGCTGCTTCAGGCGCGCAGCCCAGGCTGATCCCGATTGCGCCATGGCCTGGTGGGGCATCGCCTATGCCGGGGGCCCCGTCTACAACCGGGGCTGGGGCAAGTTCGACAAGATCGAGCTGCCGCGCATCCTGAAAGAAACCCATGAGGCCGCGCAACGCGCCATGGCCCATACCGAAGAAGCGGCCAGGGAAGCTCTCTCGATCGAGGCGGGTTGATCCGGGTCATGGCAGGAG
>JABIUG010000192.1 GCA_018700655.1 Rhodospirillaceae bacterium
CGAACGCGAACATCAAGGTCGTGCGGACGTTCATTGATTTCATGCGTGACCGGTAACAAACGTCAGGCTTCCAAGCTGATGGCCTCGCGCAATTAGCGGCCACCTGAGCGTCGTTCTCTGCTAAGCAGCCTGTGAGTTTCGCGGCGTTGGTGCAGGGTTCCGTTTGATGCCAGAAGTAAACGACAGTCGCGCGAAGCGGAATGTCGCCGTCCTCGTGGCCGCGCAGGCAGTCCTGGGCTCGCAGATGCCCATGATTTTTGTCTTTGGCGGCCTGGCGGGAAGCATGCTGGCTCCCAATCCCTGTCTGGCGACACTGCCAATCTCGATGATCGTGTTCGGCTCGATGACAACCGCACCGTGGATTTCGCCCCTGATGCAGCGAAGGGGTCGCCGTTTGGGTTTCTTTGCTGGAGCACTCGGCGGCGCGGTCGGTGCTGCCATCGCGGCCTGGGGCCTGATGACCGGCTCCTTCGCCATGTTGCTGCTGGGCTCGTACTGCACAGGCATCTACATGTCGGCCCAGGGGTTTTATCGCTTCGCGGCAACCGACACTGCGTCCGAGAGGTTTCGCCCTAAAGCCATTTCCTACGTCATGGCCGGCGGGCTGCTCTCGGCGGTCTTTGGGCCGCAGCTAAACAAGCTGGTCACGGACGCGACCGCTCTGCCGCTTATCGGGGATATGTTGCCGCCGATCCCTTTTCTGGGCACCTACATCACCGTCGTCGCCCTGAACCTGATCGGTATGTTCCTGTTCCTGCTGCTCGACCTGCCGGAAGGGGACCGCAAGGACCCGCCAAAGGTTACACCTCCACCCAGCCGGTCACGTCTGGAGCTGTTGCGTGATCCAACCATCCTTGTCGCCATCCTCGTCGCCATGGTGGCTTATGCCCTGATGAATCTGGTGATGACGTCGACCCCGCTGGCTGTCGTCGGCTGCGGCTTCACGACCAACAACGCCAACGACATCGTTTCGGCCCATGTCGTGGCCATGTTTGCCCCGTCTTTCTTCACCGGTTCCCTGATCGTGCGCTTTGGCGTGACCTGGATCATGAGCCTCGGCCTTGCCGTTCTCGGATTGGCCGGTGTTGTCGCGTTGATGGGGGTCGATCTATCGAACTTCTTCGTCGCGCTTGCGTTACTGGGCATCGGCTGGAACTTCAGCTTCATCGGCGCAACCTCGCTGCTGACGGGCTCACATGCGTCCCATGAGCGCAGCAAGGTGCAGGGCCTCAACGACATGATGGTGTTTGGCTGTGTCACCATGGCAAGCTTGGCATCGGGCGGCCTGATGAACTGCACCGGTGGCTCCCCGGTCGACGGCTGGAGCGCGGTCAATTTCGCGATGGTCCCCTTGCTCCTGCTGGCTGCCGGCGCACTGGTCTGGCTGACCTTGCTCAATCGTGGAGGCGTCGGTCGGGGTTGATGAGCGTCAAGCGCCTCGGGTGCGTTCGAGACGGCCCTGAATAACCTGCCAGAGCCGGGAAAGCGGGTTGCCCGGTAGAGCTTCCGGCACGAAATGCTTCAGAAAGATGTATCCCGGGGGAGATCGCACAATGCGCCCGTCGCCCAGGTCAAAACCGCGGCTGAGCGCATCGGTGTTTGCCAGGACCAGAAAGGTAACGTCTCTCTCGGGCACCATCAGCACCAGGGCTGAGACTGCATCCCAGTGCCCATAGTGCCAGATTACCCTGGTTCCCCTCAGGGTCTCGACGAACCAACCCAGGCCGTAGGGAAGTAACCGTCCTTTGTTGGAGCGACTTGGGGTGAAGGCGAGGGCCTGTGTTTCGGGCTTGAGGAAGCGGTGTTCCTGCGATGCGATGAGGTAGCTGGCGTAGTCGAAGACCGAGGAGACCATACCGGCCGCGGTGCCGTAGTAGGTCGGGTAGGCAGCCGCAACCAGATTGCCCGAGGGGTCCGGTTGGTAAGGGGAAGCCAGTTGCGTCCGGAGCCGATCTCCCAGCTGGCCAGTGTTCTGGAGTCTCAGCGGTTCCAGTATGACCGCCTTCAGATGGTCCTTGAAGCCGCAGCCGGTCACCGATGTGATCACACGGTCCAGCTGAGCGAAGCGTGAGCCGTCGTAGCAATAGTGCGTGCCGGGTATGCCTGCAGAAGTATGGCTGAAGAGGTGTCGTACGGTGATGATGCCGGGGCCATCCAGTTTGATACCGAACTCGCTGGCTGGTGTGTCGAGATCAAGTCTTTCTTGTTCGACACGTTGCAGAATCAGGGTGGAGGTAAAAGTCTTGGTCAGGGAAGCCAGATGAAACGGTGTATTCTGTGTGACCGGTGTCTGGGCAGCGAGGTCGGCGACACTGTAGCCCTTGAACCAGATGAGCTCGCGATCATGCAAAATACCGGCGGCCATACCAGCCAGGGCCAACCTCTAACATGGTCGAGAGCTCGAAATCTAGACTGGCAATCCTGGCTCCGATTATGGCGCCGTCTGCCATCCTCGTGTGTAGATTTGGCATCGCTGCCTGTCCAATTGTGGAGCGCCTGTTGACGCTTCACATTCTCTCAGGCCTCAACGCGGATGCCAAGGTGATGCCTCGATGACGGCGAAGCCGGTTGTTAAGAGGGGGCTGCTCCCTGAGATGTGAGCCGGCTTTTCAAAGCCGCGCCAGGATCTCCTGGCTCATGGCGATGACTTCAGCGAGGTAGGTGTCGTCCTGGGCGTGGCTGGTTTCGAGCACGCTGTAAAAGCTGACAGCGGCTTGGCTGTCCGGGTCGGCCATCACGAACTGGCCGCCATAGCCGCCATGGCCGACCCATGTGCCATTGGTGAACATCTGGTTGCTGTAGCGCTGGTCTGAGCGGGGCCCGATGATGAAGGTGCCGCGGTTGTTGCGGGTGGTTTCGATGAAGGCGGGATCACCGGCGGGTGTGCCGTCAACGCCGATGCCACCGCGGGCGAAGAGCAGGCCCCAGCGGGCGAGGTCGCGCGTGGTCAGGAGGCCGCCGCCGCTGAAGACCGGGACGAAGTCCTTGTCGAGCGAGATGTGGAAGCAGCCTTCAAGGCCCGCCGCTTCGACATTGTCGATGAACCACGCCTTGAGGTCGCGGCCACTGACCCTTTCGGCGATCCAGCCTGCGAGATCCGTGTTGGCTGATTTGTAGTGCATGATGTTGTCGGGGTTGGTCGTGCCGTCATCTTCCAGCCGGACGGCGAGGTCGCGTACGCCGTAATGCGCTTGTCCGGGTGGCGGCAGGCGCCAGTTCATCGCGACTTCCTCCTGGCCATAGCCCCAGCGCTCGCCCGGTGCAGGCGGCGGGTCATAGGGCGCGGCGTAATCCTCGTCGAAATTGTTCATGACATTCATGTCCAACACCTGCTGGACCGTACGCCCGCGATAACCGCTGCCGATCTCGGGGATATAGAACTCGACCGGTTTCTCCAGGTCGACCAGCCCGTCGGCGAGGAGACGGCCGTAGATCAGGTTGAGGTTGGTCTTGGTGATCGACTGGATCGAGTGGGGCATGTCCGGGCCGAAATCGTCAGCGTAGGTCTCGAACAACAGGTCGCGCCCCTTGGCCACAACCATGCCGCAGAAGATTGTGCTGCCGGTCAGTCGGCGCACCTCCGGCAGATCACCGATCCAGCGTTCGATCCGCGTGCGCAGGGGCAGCACCTGGCTGGAACGTGCGGTCAGTCCCATGCGGTGCAACCGGTGCAGGTTGCGGAAACCGTGACGGCGCGTGTGGGCGCGGTTCCACATGCCGAGATTGTCGTGATCGACATCCAGGTCGGGGTTGCGGATGAGGTGTGGGGAAAGGTCGCTGGTCATGGCTTTACGCTCGTCGCGAGGGTGAAACAGGGGTGAACTCGGAATGTATCACGGGTGATGGTCTGCGGAGCCAAGCAGGAAGAAAGCGATTGGCACGCGGAGGCGCGGAGAACGCGGAGTTGGGCTGGGTCCAGAACAGCTGTCAGTTAGGAATACGTGGAAAGCTGTGGGCTTCTGGGGATCGCTTTGCGATCCC
>JABIUG010000193.1 GCA_018700655.1 Rhodospirillaceae bacterium
GGCAAGCTTCGTTGCCTTCAATGTTGCCCTGGGTCAGTTCCTCAGCGCGGTTTTCGGCCTTACAGGGGTCGCGATCAAGCTGGTCAACATTCGCCCCCTGTTTGATCGCGTGCGGCCTATTCTGACCGGCGAACTGGAACATGACGAAGACGCCAACGACCCGGGCGAACTGGCCGGCAATGTCGAAATCCGCGATGTCGTGTTCAGCTATGACAAGGATCTCCCGCCGGTGCTGAAGGGCCTGTCGCTGGAGGCGCACGAGGGAGAATTCGTTGCTCTGGTCGGTCAGTCCGGCGCAGGAAAATCAACCATTGTGCGGCTGCTTCTGGGCTTCGACACACCTTCGTCGGGCACTGTTTTCGTCGACGGCAAGGACCTTGCCTACATCGACCGGCGCGCTGTGCGGCGACAGTTTGGCGTCGTGCTGCAAAACAGCCGGGTCCTGGCGGGTTCGATTTTTCACAACATTGCCGCAGGCTCCAACGTAACGCGGGATGATGCCTGGGAGGCCGCCCGGCAGGCCGGTCTGGACGGGGACATTGAAGCCATGCCCATGGGCATGGAGACCTTCCTCAATGAAGGTGCGGGAACGCTCTCGGGTGGCCAGAGGCAGCGTCTGATGATCGCACGCGCGCTGGTTCGGCGTCCACGCGTGGTGATCTTTGATGAAGCAACCTCCGCACTCGACAACCGGACGCAGTCTGTCGTCAGTGAAAGCCTTGACCATATGAACTGCACACGGATTGTCATTGCCCATCGCCTGAGCACCATCATCAATGCTGATAAAATCTATGTTCTGGACGCTGGCCACGTCGTTGAGGAAGGCAATTACCGGGAACTCATGGAACGCGGTGGCCTCTTTGCGGATCTGGCCCGGCGTCAAATCGTCTGATGCCTGAAACCCCGGCAGCGACGGTGTGGCAAGAGGTATGCGGTCACATCAACGCCGCTGCATTCGGCCCCGTGATCGGTGCGCTAGAAAGCGGTGCGGTGCTGGAGCGCCTGCTTGATGCACCAGAAGGCCGGGAGGTCGATGCACTGGCCTACGAAACGGGGACCCGGAGTGGCCTTCTGCATCTGGCCGCAAGGCTTTTCGAACTGGAAGGCCTTGGCTGCCGGAGCGGCAATCTTGCCGACTGCCGCACAAACTGGCGACTGACACAGGCAGGAAAAAAACGGGTCGAAGGTGGCGTCAGAGAAGCACTCGATCGCGGCGAATGCTCCTCCCGGCTCGCACAGGCAATGGCGCGCATCTATCGTGGTCGTGCGACATCTGAACTCGCGAAGGACAATCTTGCGACTCTGGTCTGGAGTGAAGAACTCGCTGTTTTGGGACAGGCCGGCTGGGCCGAGCGCAGGGATGGGCTGTGGCGCCTGAACGAGAGGGGAAACACAGCGCTGCCAATGGCCGCACAGTTTCTCTACACCGATGGTTATCTGCCGCTCCTTGCGCGCGCACCTGAGCTGATCCTGGGTCAAACACCCTATGATCTGGGTCGCGATGGCGAAGGCGAAGAAACCCATGTCGATCGTGAGACCGACATTGCGTTCAGTGGATTGGTGTTTCGCCACACGTGCAAGGATGCATTTCTGGAACTCGCCCTGCCTCTCTTCAGTTCACCGGCACGACCATCTGCTGTCGTCGACACAGGCGCGGGCGATGGCGAGCTACTTCTCGTGCTGGCCGAGGCACTGCGGCAAAACGGGCTTCCCCCCGTGACCATGATTGCAGTCGAGTTCAACGAAGTCGCGCGCTCGGTTGCCGCGCACCGCCTGGCCGAAGCGGGCGCACGGCATCTGGCGATCAGGGGCGATATCGGCGCGCCCGATGCGATCGCCGAAGCGCTTTCAACCCATGGCATCGATATGGCCGACGCTTGCCATGTCAGCAAATCGGTCATTCACAACAGGTCGGTCACCGGTGAAGCAGAAGCTGTCCGGGACCCGGTCTTCGAAGCTTCGCTGGCGGTTCATCTCGATCAGCAGGCCCGGCCATTGACCGCAGCACGCATGGCCGGTGATCTGGTCGAACACTTTCGTCGCTGGCTGCCATGGACGCGACGCCACGGCATGATCACCATTGAAGCCCATTCCGTGGACCCCAAGCTCGTCGCCCGAGCGGCCGCGACGCCGATTCTATCCATGGAAATCACCCACGGGCTTTCGCTGCAACATCTCGTTGAGCCGGCCTTTCATCGCCGCGCGGCTGCACTCGCGGGCTTTCGGTCACTGGCCATGCGCGATCTGCAGACCGGGCATGTCGGCGCACCGCTGATGACCTGCGATCATCTGTTGCCGATCTAGAACGATCTGGCTCTAGGTGTCCGAGCCCAGCGCCTCGCGCACAATCGGGGCGATCTGGTCCGGCGCCATCAGAAAACCGCCGTGGCCAAAGCTGTTTTCCAGGGTCACATGACGGGAATCAGCTCCGATCCCGATCAGGGTACGATGGATTTCTTCCATCTCGCTGGCCGGATAACGCCAGTCGTTGCTATAGCTGACCAACGTAACCTGGTTGCGTGCACCACGGAGTGCCCCTGCAAGTCCGTCCTCAGCCACAGTGAGATCAAAGTAATCGATCGCGCGCGTCAGGTAGAGCAAGGCGTTGGGATCGAGACCCCGACCGGCATTGTTGGCGATGCGCTCAAGAAATTGTTCAACCTCAAACTCCGGGGCGAAACTCCAGGCAGGTTCCGGGGTGGTTCGCCGCAGGCCAAAGCGCTGCTCGAGCGTCTCACGCGACATCCAGAACAGTGCGCCATAGGCGGCCATCAGGCCCATACCGGCATCCGGCCTGGGCCCGTCGTAGTAGTTCCCGCCGTTCCATGCCGGGTCTGACATGATGGCGCGGCGAAGCACCGACCAAAGCGCCGTGTTGTGCGTGCTGGTTCGTGCCGTCGCGCTGATGATCACCGCGTTGCCGGCCTGGCGCGGTGCCTGACGCAGCCATTCGAGGACCTGGAATCCCCCCATGCAGCCACCCAGCACCGCATGGAAGCGCGGCAGGTTCAGGGCCTCGGCCAGGCGCCGTTGCGCGCGCACCATGTCGGCGACCGTGACGACCGGGAACGTCATGGCATAACGCGCCCCTGTATCGGGATCCGTGGATGCCGGCCCCGTGCTTCCGCCGTAGCTGCCCAGGACATTGCTGGAGACAATGAAAAACTGGTCGGTATCGAGTGCCTTGCCCGGCCCGATTGCCGCATTCCACCAGCCCGGCCGATTGTTCTGTGGGTCGGCAGGGCCTGCCGCATGCTGGTCTGCCGTCAACCCATGACAAAGCAGGACGGCGTTGTCGCGTGCCGGGCTGAGGCGTCCGTAGGTTTCGAATGCGATGTCGACCTGGCTGAGCTGGCGACCGCAATCGAGCGCAAGCGGACCATCAAGCCGCTGCCGATCGGCCGAAAATTCCATCGCTCAGGCCACACGCCGATCGGCCGCAAACGGGACGGCCGACAATACCCCGCCGGGAAAATCGTTGATGGCAGGAAGGTCAGGTACAGGGTCCATCAGGGGCAGCGCGACGTAGCGGCGATCGATCTCCATCACGAGGTCGCGTTCCAGAAGGATGCGCAATGCATGTTCGACCGCTTCAGGGCTGGTACCCAGTCCTGAAGCGGATTTCGCGGCAAAGCCGGTGGAAGGCGGTGCAAGATCGCAGCCCCGAAGGACCGCAAAGGCGAGCGCATCGAGACGATGGTGGGCCGCCTTGGCGATGGGACGCGTGTCTGTCAACACGGCACCCTCGCCATCGGGCTGGACCAGCAGAACCGGCGTGGAGCCATCCGACCAATCCTGCAACCACGTGGTCATCGCCTCGACCAGCGCCTTGGTGCCGGGGCGTGCCTCCAGATGGGGTGGAAGAATACCGTTGGGCGCCACACTGCGCTTGCGGCCACGCAGTTCGAAGAAATAGACCAGATCGGCCAGAACCTCGTCATCGAAGGGA
>JABIUG010000194.1 GCA_018700655.1 Rhodospirillaceae bacterium
CGACGATCTTCACCTTGTCGAAACCGGCATTGTCGAGCTGTTCGCGCAAATGCCAGATGCTTGCCGCCGAAACACCGGTGCTGATGAGGTAACGCAACTCGGCCTCGGAACGGTAGCCACGGATGGCATCGGGCGCGTTACGTTCAAGCACGGCATAACTGGTCTGCGGGTCCAGGCCTTCGACATAACGGCCGCCACCGGTATCGAGCCGCACCGAAAGCTCGCCTGCAGCGGCGAGATCGGGAAAACGGCGACACACGGCCAGCGCATCGGTGACTTCGAGGCCGAAATAGTCGACCAGAACGGTCATTGGCACACCGGGATTGGCCTGGCGGAACATCTCGGCGGCACGCACGGTGCTTCCGGCATAACCGATCAGGGCATGGGGCATCGTGCCGAAACCCTTCTCGTTGCCGAAAAAATGGGCTGTGGCATCGGTCGCATTACCGATGAAGCCGATGGCATTGGCCTTGCGCCTGGCACGTTCGGAGCCGACCGAGGCGGCATAGGCCATCATCTCGGCCATCTCGGTGCCGGCACAGTGCCGTGCATCCATCGCCAGAAAGCCGGTGTCGGGCATATCCACGCACATGGTGTAGGCGTGATAGGCAGCGACACAGGCAGGGCCAAGCTTCTGCAGGAACAGGGTTTCCAGATCGACCAGCGATGCCAGGGGACCGGTGATGTAGGCGACCGGTTCACCGGCACCGACCCACTGGCCTTCCTGCAACTGCAGCTCGACCTTGAATTCAACACCGCGCGCAGCCGCGATGGCTTCAAGCCAGTCGACCATCAGGCGTGGCGCGCAAACCACCGGGCGGCGCAGAAAGACGGCATAGGTGACCTCGCAGTCACCAAAGGCCTGCACCGTTGTCTTCGTGCGGTTGAAATAGGTATCGGTCCAGCGCCCGACATCCTGTTCGCGCGGCCAGGCGCCGTTGCCGTGTTTGCCTTCTGCTTCTGCCATCGAGCACTCCCGGGTAGGCCACCTGACTTACCCTCGCCCGCTTGCGGGAGAGGGAGGGACCCACGGCATCAGCCGTGGGAGGGTGAGGGTCCGGTGCGAATAGCCCCCTCACCCCGGCCCTCTCCCCGGCGGGGAGAGGGAGATCACTGTGACGACCTGAGTCTTACTGTGCGGCTGCGGCCCTGACCATCTCGCCACGCTCTTCGCGCAGTTGCTCGGCGATCAGGAACGCAAGTTCCAGGGCCTGGCTGGCGTTGAGGCGCGGATCACAATGGGTGTGGTAGCGGTTCGACAGGTCATCGTCGCTGATCGCCTGGGCGCCGCCGATACATTCGGTGACATCACGCCCCGTCATCTCGAAATGAACTCCGCCGGCATGGGTGCCCTCGGCGCGATGGACCGCGAAGAAACCCTTCACCTCGGCCAGGACCCGCTCGAACGGGCGGGTCTTGTAGCCGCTTGAAGCCTTGATCGTATTGCCGTGCATGGGATCACTCGACCAAACGACATTGCGGCCTTCGCGTTCGACTGTACGGATCAGCGGTGGCAGCCCCTCTTCGACCTTGTCGGCGCCCATCCGCACGATCAGCGTCAGGCGACCGGCTTCGTTGGCCGGGTTCAGGATATCGATCAGGCGGATCAGATCTTCGGGGTCGAGCGAGGGTCCGCATTTCATGCCGATCGGGTTTTTCACGCCGCGCAGGAACTCGACGTGGGCATGGTCAGGCTGGCGCGTGCGATCGCCGATCCAGAGCATGTGCGCGGAGGTGTCGTACCAGTCGCCGGTCGTCGAATCGACGCGGGTCATGGATTCCTCATAGTTCAGCAGCAGCGCCTCGTGCGACGTGTAGAACTCGGTCTCGCGCATCTGGGGTACACGCTCGGGCGTCAGGCCGCAGGCGGCCATGAACGAAAGCGATTCCTGGATGCGATCGGCCATTTCGCTGTAGCGGTGGCCCTGTGGGCTATCGGCGACGAAATCATTGTTCCAGCTCGAAACCCGTTGCAGGTCCGCAAAACCGCCCTGGGCAAAGGCACGCAGCAGGTTCAGCGTCGAAGCTGCCTGATGGTAGGCACGCAGGATGCGCTTGGGATCGGGAATGCGCGAGGGCTCATCGAAATCGATGCCGTTGATGATGTCGCCCCTGTAGCTCGGCAGTTCGACATCGCCCTGGGTCTCGGTCGGCGCCGAACGCGGCTTGGCGAACTGGCCTGCCATGCGCCCGACCTTCACGACCGGCAGCGAGGCGCCAAAGGTCAGCACCACAGCCATCTGCAAAAGCACCTTGAAGGTGTCGCGAATGTTGTCTGGATGGAACTCGGCAAAACTCTCCGCGCAATCGCCGCCCTGAAGCAGGAATGCGTCACCGGCCGCAACGCCGGCCAGTGCGCTTTTCAGGTTGCGGGCCTCACCTGCAAAAACCAGCGGCGGAGAGGTGCGCAGCTGCGCCTCGACGTCACCCAGAGCATCGGCGCTGGGATAAAACGGGACCTGCTGAACAGGAAGGTCGCGCCAGGTCGACGGGGTCCAATTCGCGGTCATGTCATGCCTCGTTTCATACGTTTAGGCCGCCTTCGCGACCGTTGAAGTTATCCACAAGCGTGGGACCGGCGTCTATACGCCCGGATTCCAGCGTTTTCCAGTGAAACCTTCCCTCGAAACGGTTGGTCAGGAGCTGCCCGGACGAATACCACCGCAGCGCACGATGTGGTCATTTGGCATTCGGTGATCAAGCCGTTGATGTCTCGGGGCTTACAAAGCTACGTCAAGTGCCAACACAGCAATGATTTCGCGTTCCCGGCGTCAGCCGTCGTAACGCTCCAACCGGTTGACGCTCTCGTCGCGGATGTCGTCGATCGCGACATCGATTTCGGAGCGCACGTCCTCCAGTGCAGCGATGAGAACGCCGCGATCGTCGGTGAAGGGGAGTTCCTCGAGCAGCCGGTCGATCTTTGCCCGTGCGAGCCATGCCTTGTGCCTGGCCCATTCGGGATAAACGATGTGGGCCGGATCCATCGTCGTGTAGCTGCGAATCTTGTTGGTTTCATCAAGGTCGATGTCACCGGGCTGGTAGCAGACCAGGAACGAGGTCCGCTCGGCAGCCTGGTTCAGCGGCGCCGCGCGGTGCACCACCATGTTGCCCTGCTGGACGGTCGCCCAACCGGGCCCGGGATACTCGACCGCAACGACGCGGTCACGCGGCACACCCTGACCCGCAGCCTGCATTTGTGACAACTCGGCCTTGGTACCGGTGAAAAATTCGAAGCGGCCACCATCAAGCTCCCTTGGGTCACTGGCTGCCATGACGTAGTCGATGCCGACGATATCGTGATGCCATTCGTCGATCGCCTCGCCAAGCTCGTCGGGCGCATAGTTGAAGTGCGAAAGCGCAAGGCCTGTGAGCGCGGACGGGACAAGTTCGGCCTCGAGTTGATCGCCCACGAACCCGGCCACCTCAGAGCTTCGCGCCAGGTCCCTGATGAACTTCGAACGGTAGGCCGGGTAACGCACCATTGCTGAGGCCCGTTCCGATCGCTGCTTGAAGACCTTCAACCGCCTGGAGACATCCAGCATCGCCGAAGCACCCTCGTCTGACAGGATACGGAACGGCCCCGCCACAGCGACATCGCTGGGGCAGCGAGCGATTTCATCGTCGCTGTAGCCGAAGTCACCCAGGCGATAGACCTCTTGGCTCGCTTCGAATTGAAGGTGGCGCGACGGAACGAACCCGGGTTCGTCGTCGAGCACATCAACACCATCGGGAATCGTTGCCGGGAACTCGATTTGCTTGAGCGTCATCGTTCCACCTCCGGGCAGTGAAGGCAGCTTGCGCCCAAAGCCCCAATGGGATCAATACATTGGCTACTCGGCAGCCTCGCGCGCGCCACTGCGGGTGACCTCGCGCATGGTGACGAACTCCTCTGCACTGGTCGGGTGGATTCCGATGGTTGAATCAAAGATCGCCTTGGTCGCTCCTGCTTTCAGCGCGACGGCGAACCCCTGCATCATCTCGCCCGCCTCGGGACCGATCATGTGCGCGCCGATTACGCGATCCGTGCTCCTGATCACAATGAGTTTCATCAGCGTACGTTCTTCATTTAGCGAGATCGTGTGTTTGAGCGGACGGAACTCCGAAAGATAGACATCGATGTCGTCAGCATGGGCTTCGCGCGCCTGTGCCTCGGTCAGGCCGACGCTGCCGATCGGCGGCTGGCTGAAGACGGCCGAGGGCACATTGCTGTAGTCGACCGTGGTCGGCTTGCCTCCAAACAGCGTGTTGGCGACCGCCATACCCTCGGTCGTCGCAACCGGCGTCAGTTCGATCCGGCCCAACACGTCGCCCAGCGCCAAAATCGACGGCACATTGCTGCGGAAATGTTCGTCGACCGCGATCGTGCCGTTGTCGTTCAGTTGAACGCCCGCCTCTTCCAGGCCGATGCCACGGGTCGCAGGACGCCGGCCGGTGGCATACATCACCATGTCGGTTTCGATCCGCTCGCCGTTATTGAGGTCGGCAACCAATCTGTCGCCCTTCTTCTCGACCATATCGATGTTGCAGTTGAACACCAGGTCGATACCTTTCTTGCGCATCTCCGTGGCGAGATGCTCGCGGATATCATCGTCGAAACCACGCAGGAAATGCGGGCCGCGGTACAGCTGGGTCAACTTGACCCCCAGACCATGGAGAATGCCTGCAAACTCGACCGCGATGTAACCGCCGCCAACGATCACGGCCTCCTTCGGCAGAGTATCGAGGAAAAACATCTCGTTGGAGGTGACAACATGTTCCTTGCCCGGAAAATCGGGCACATGGGGCCAGCCACCGACTGCGATCAGGATGTTCTCAGCCGTGAAGGTCTTGCCATCCATCTCGACAGTGTGCGGATCGACCACGCGGGCATGGCCCCACAACACTTCGCAACCGGCTGCGGTGAGCATGCGGTCGTAGATCCCGGTCAACCGATCGATCTCGGCAGTCTTGTTGTCACGCAAGGTCGGCCAGTCGAATTTCGGTTGGCCGACGGTCCATCCGAAACGCGCGGCATCGTGGAAATCCTCGGCAAAGTGGGCGGCATAACTGAAGAGTTTCTTGGGCACGCAGCCGACATTGACGCAGGTTCCGCCCCAATAACGTTCCTCGGCGATCGCCACACGGGCCCCCATCCCGGCCGAAAATCGTGCTGCGCGAACACCGCCGGAACCACCACCGACGACAAACAGATCATAATCGTATTCAGACACGTACGGTCCTCCTGCGCGGGCAAGCCCGGCTCTACCTCTGAAAGTTTGAACAACTTCGCAGGTTCATGCGCAATCGAAACGCCAATGCGCATGAGCCTGACTTGCTCTTATGTCGGCCTAATATGGTGCGGTTTCGTTCGGTTCCCAGAGTTCGATCTTGTTTCCCTCGGGGTCGATGAACCAGCAGAACCGTCCGTAGGTTTCGATATCGATCGTGTCGTTGACGTCTGCACCGGCCTCACGCAGGCGCACGAGCATGCCGTCGAGATCATCGACCCGGAAGTTCAGCATGAAGGGTTTGTCGGACGGCTCGAAGTAGTGCGTATCCCGCGCAAACGGGGCCAAAACAGTGTGTCCGGTGCCACCAGGCTGGGGGTCATCACCCCAGACGAACGTGACGACGCCGCTGTCCGGGGTCTCGAGGCCCAGAACGTCGCGGTACCAATCTGCCAGTGCCTTGGGATCATCCGACTTGAAGAAAACACCGCCAATGCCGGTCACACGCGCCATGATCAAATCAACTTGAGCCAGCGCATCACTGCCAGTTCGGCGGCAGCGAGCGCGGCGATCAGGCCGACGATCAGAACAAACGACCAGGTTTCCCCAGCGCCGGGAACAGCGACATTCATGCCCATCAGTCCGGCAATCAAACCGGCAGGCAAAAAAAGGGTCGCGACGACGGTCAGGAGGTACATCGTGCGGTTCATGCGCTCGGCAAGGCGCGTGGCGATCTCTTCGTGAATCACGGCAGCGCGCTCACGCACGGCGTCGAGGTCTTCGACGGTATGGATTGTTCTGTCGACGAACTCGCGCAGGTGGCCCCGGTTTTCCGCGTCGAGCCAAGGCAGCGTGGCCCATGAGGTGGAGCATGGCATCACGTTGGGGCGCGAGATAGCGCCGCAATGTGATCGCGCGGCGGCGGATGGTTGCCAGTTCACCCCGACATTCCGTGACGCGTCCGGCCAGGACCCGATCCTCGAGATCATCGACCTGGTCTTCGACTGCATCGATCACCGGCGCCACGCGATCGAGCAGGCCGTCGATCAGGCGGGTCAGAAACTCACCTTCGTTGCGCGGACCGAAACCGGCCTCCAGGGCATCGCGCAGCTTAAGGATAGTGCGCACCGGCCGGCGTCGAAGGGTCACGATCAGACCTTCGCCGACCCAGATGCGGACCGAAACCATGTCTTCCAGCGCGTCACCTTCGTTAAAATTGACCCCGCGGAGAACGATCAGAAGGCGGTCCTGTATTCGAATGACGCGGGGGCGAATTTCATCATCGAGCAACGTACGGGTGATTCCAGGATCCACGGGAGCATGCTGTCTGATGAATTCTCGAACTTCTTCTGAATCACGCTCCAGATGGAGCCACACCGGTGGGCTTCCGGGCGCACGCGCCCTGATCTCAGGCCAACCAATCTGGGTCCCTCCACCCTCGCCGTTAAGGGCGTAGGCGCAAATCAGCCCCTGATCAGAAGTAATCTCTGCCGTCATCTAACTGCCCTTCTCCTCGCGCCGGCGTTCGCGGCGATGGGCGGCCCAGTCCTGGGCCTCTATGAAGATGCGTTTGACCTCCGGATGGCGGGTCTTGATGTCGCGCTCGATCTCCGCGACCGCCTGCTCCAGATCTTCTGCATCAAGCCCGGAATCAAAATCGATCGAAAGATTAAGCAGGATATCACCTGGCCCCATGTGCATGGTCAACACCTCGTTGACCCGCTCGACCCCGCGATGCGCGCGGGCCTCGCGGCGGATGCTTTCGACCGTAGCTGGCACCGCACTTTCGCCGATCAACAGACCCTTGCATTCATAGGCCAGCACCGCGGCGGTGGCAGCCAGGATAAGGCCAATGCCGATCGAAGCGGCTCCGTCGAGCACAGGCATTTCCAGAAGATCAGCCAGCAGAATACCGACGAAGGCAACGATCAACCCGGACATGGCGGCCGAATCTTCAAGCAGCACCGTAAAGACGCTGGGATCCTTGCTTTGGGCAATCGCGCCGACCAGCGAAAGTGCCCCACGGCGTTTGTTGAATTCCTTGTAGGCGACCAGCCAGGCGCCAGCCTCGAAGATCATAGCAACACCAAGCACGATGTAGTTCACCATCACGTCGGTCGCGGCATGGGGATAACGGACCTTCTCGATTCCCTCATAGAGCGAGACGCCGGCGCCAATCCCGAAGATCAGGATCGCGACGACAAAACTCCAGAAATAGAGTTCGGGTCCGTAACCGAAGGGATGGCGGTCATCGGCAGGTTTGGCCGACCGTTTCAGGCCATAGAGAATCAGGCCCTGGTTGCCGGTATCGACGAGCGAATGGATCGCCTCGCTCAGCATCGCCGAACTGCCGGTATAGGCCGCAGCGGAGAGCTTGGTGATGGCGATCAACCCGTTGCCGGCAAGCGCGGCAAAGATGACCTTTTTTGAACCTGAAACATCCATGTCGCTAACCATAGCGAAGCAACCGGGCCGGGACTATCATCGCCTGACACCCAAGGGAGCAAGATCGTGGCCGCTGTCGAAAAGCCGTTTGCCGATCACGATATCGACTGGACGAAGGGAGCCGCATGGTGTGACGGCGATTTCGTCCCGGCCAAGGAGGCCAAGCTCTCGGTCTTCGACTGGGGTTTCACCCGTTCGGATGTTACCTATGACGTCGTGCATGTCTGGAAGGGCAGTTTTTTCCGCCTGGACGATCACCTCGACCGTTTCCTGAATTCGGTCGAAGGTCTTCGCATGGAACTGCCGGTCGATCGCGACGGTCTGGCGGGAATCCTAAATGGCTGCGTCGCACGCTCAGGCCTGCAGGATTCCTATGTCGCGATGGTCTGTACCCGCGGCATCCCCGATCCCAGCTGGCCCAAACGCCTGCCGAGCAACTTCAAGGGCCAGAATAACCTGATCTGCTACGCGATCCCGTTTGTCTGGATCATGAAGCCTGAAATCCAGGAAACCGGCGGACGCATGATCATCGCCGAAGC